>JBAXPT010000102.1:0-7087 GCA_037132095.1 Actinomycetes bacterium | reverse complement strand
CCCTAATACCGACCTACACAGCCCTGGTCTGTGTAGGTCGGTATTAGGGCAACCCCCGAGAGGAGCGCCGTCCATAGCCAGAGAATCGCAACGGTTCGCCTCGGACCATGCCCTAAACGCATTAGTCGGTGGTGCAGGTGCTCTTTATCTGCAACGGCAAAGGAGCGCCGTTTGATCAACCTTCTTAGGAAAGAAAACGCTGTATCGATAATTGGGACACCAAGAATTACAAACGGAATAAAAAGTGGTGCGAAGAAGAAGTACGTAACGCCGCTGTACTGGTAATCGGCCCGACCGCCAATTGTGATGGTTGTTACAGCCATAAGAAGCCCAAGAAAAAGAGCCCCAGCATCCCCCATCATTATTCGCGCAGGGTGCCAGTTATAAGGCAGAAACCCTAGGCATACACCCACAGCTATGACTGCGATTAAGGGAGCAAGGTTTGATCCCTCAAGAAACCCATTCTTAAACAAACGATCGCTATAAAGAAAGAGTGCGGTTCCTGCGATAGCGCATATCCCGCCGGCAAGACCATCGAGCCCATCGATGAGGTTGATTGCATTTGCGAATAAGACCACCATCAAGACGGTAACTACGGGAGCAAGATCAGCGGAGAGCACCACGGTGTCGTTGAGCAAGAAGGGGACTCGAAAGAAGAGCATCTGAACGCCGAATAGAGATAGCACTCCCCCGGCTAAAACCATCCCAGCGATCTTCGCTGGAGGCGATACATCCCGCAGGTCGTCGAGCGCCCCAACAGCGAACATCACTGCCGCTGCAAGCATTACACCTAAGGGTTCAGATGACCCGTTGAACATCTCATGGAACTGGGGAATCTGTGATGCAACCGCCATAGCGACTACAAATCCCATGAACATTCCCGCTCCTCCGAGGGAGACCATCGGGCGCGTATGGATGCCGTGCGGGTTGGGGGGAACTACTGCACCAGCACGAATGGCGAGGCGACGCACGAACGGCATAACCGCGAGCGTTACTCCAAGTGCTACGAGAAACGCGACCGCGTAACCCCCCACTGTTCCTCGTCAGTCGTAGAGGCCGGGGTACGGCACGAAGTTGGCACAGAGCGAATTCACACGTAACAGAACAGAGGCACATACCTGCTCGTCCTCTGGAGCCCTAAGTACCTCTCCGATCATCGCAGCGATCACGGCCATCTCAGACTCAGTCATACCTGTAGTTGTGACTGACGCTGTTCCCAGCCGGATTCCACTCGTGACGAATGGCTTCTCTGGATCGTTCGGGATTGCGTTCTTGTTGCAGACAATTCCAGCGGAGTCGAGAGCGTTCTGGGCAACCTTGCCATTGACTCCAAAAGGACGCAGGTCAACGAGCACCATGTGATTATCTGTACCACCGGAGACGATTCTGAACCCCTCTGCGATTAGGCCGTCTGAGAGAGCGCGAGCATTACGCACGATCTGCGCTGCATACTCCCTGAATTCTGGGCGCTGAGCCTCTGCGAAGGCAACAGCCTTTGCAGCGACTGCATGCATAAGCGGGCCTCCCTGCAGACCGGGGAATATTGCCTTGTCTATAGCCGCGGCGTGCTCTGCGCGACTCAAGATGCAGCCTGCACGCGGTCCGCGCAGAGTTTTGTGAGTAGTAAAGGTAACGACATCTGCATACGGAACTGGGGAGGGATGCGCTCCACCTGCGATGAGTCCAGCGATGTGGGCTGCATCAACCATAAGTAGCGCCCCGACCTCGTCCGCTATCGACCTGAACTCAGCGAAATCGATTGAGCGCGGGTAGGCAGTAGCCCCCGCAATGATCAACTTGGGCTGCTCTGCCACCGCTAGAGCGCGGACAGCTGCATAATCAATGCGCTCAGTCTCCGGATCAACGCCGTAAGCCACGAAGTTATAGAGGTGTCCACTGAAGTTGACAGGAGAACCATGGGTTAAGTGCCCACCCTGATCAAGGCGTAGACCCATCACCTTGTCGCCTGGGTTGAGGAGGGCAAAGTAGACAGCCATATTTGCGTTGGCGCCTGAGTGCGGCTGCACATTGGCATGCTCTGCACCGAACAATGCTTTTACACGCTCGCGCGCCAACTCCTCGGCCTCATCAACCACTGCGTTTCCACCGTAATAACGCTTACCCGGATACCCCTCCGAGTACTTATTAGTAAGCGGAGAGCCCTGCATTGCCATCACCGCAGGGGAGGTGAAGTTCTCAGACGCAATCATCTGAAGCGTTGAATTTTGACGATTCACTTCGCGCTTGAGAATCGCAGCGAGAGCGGGGTCGGATGCTTGTAGAGCGGAGAAGGCTGGGTCGGTCATTTCGTAGTCCTTATGAAGTTGAGATCTATTTAGATAGAACAGTAACTAAGTACAACAGTATTTAAGCAAAACCTTTAGTTCGATTCGAGTTCGGTAATTTTTGCAACGCGAGCAGCATGACGTCCGCCTGCGAAAGTCGCAGTTAAGAAAGCGCGCACAGCGTCCTCGGCGGTCTGCTCCCCAATGAAGCGAGCCCCGAATGAGCAGATGTTTGCATCGTTGTGCTCGACCGCTAGGCGAGCCGAGGTTGCATCGTGTGCCACGGCGCAGCGAACTCCATTGATCTTGTTCGCTGCAATCGCAATACCGTTGCCACTTCCGCAGATCAAGACTCCGCGATCAGCCTCCCCATTGGAGACGGCTCGCCCAACCAAAGCGCCAAGATCGGGGTAGTCAACTGACTCTGAGGAGTTGGTACCTAGGTCAGTTACTTCAAAGCCATCTGCCTCTGCGAGTGCCACTAGGTGCTGTTTGAGTGCAAAACCTGCGTGGTCTGAACCGAATACGACCCTCATGAAAGGTCGCGATTCTGACTCATGCGGCTGTGGAAGGTTTCTCCTCTAGAAGGCATCGCTTCACTCTAACGCCGAGCCACCGAATTCAACGTGCCGTTAGCGCGCCCCGGCATCTCTATATGCAGCCATCAACCCCTCAAGGTGGCCCGGCCAATCAAGCGGTGCGAGCTCTGGGGGTGATGTGTAGTCAGCGGGGGCAGCAGCAAACATGCGTAGGCGATCTGATAGTGCCTGCGCGTCTCTGGACTGAAACAGGAGTGCAGATGCGTTGGGGCTGACCAACTCGGGAATCCCACCAGTATCAGCACCAATTACAGGGATCCCACGCGCACGAGCCTCATTCAGCACGATCGGCGCAGGGTCGTTCCATTCCGATGGCACTACGAGGCAGTCGATCTCATTGAAGAACTGCTCCTTCATATCGCCCCCAACCCAGCCGAGTGCCTCTACGCCACCACTACTAGGAGCAGCACCACTAGGAGCAGCACCGGCGTTCTGCACCTCGCCGAGTAGCGGTCCGCGACCGCCGACAAGTAAGCGCGATCCCCGAATATCTGCAGCCTTGAATGCGCTCAGAAGCGTGCCGACTCCTTTGTAAGCAGCGAGCTGGCCTAGATAACCAAAGACCGGTGCACCGACATCCTTACCTGGGCTGCGAATGGGGCGCGGCTCCGGAGGGCTCTCTACTGGGTTATATAGAACGCGCACGCGACCCGATGCCCACTCAAGTCGCTCATGCTCTGCTGCAACGGCCTTTGAGACTCCTAGCACTACATCAGGAGCGTTCCCTCGAACCTGGCGCTCGCGTACCGCTGTAATCGCAGCGCATCCCCGACATGAAGTCGTGCACGCTGTGCCGTCTCGCTGCACCATTGAGGTGCGTTGGCAGAGCAACCAGTAATCGTGGAGGGTATGCACGTGGGGAATCTGCATCTTCCCTGGCCTAGTTAGTGCCACAGCCGACATACCTTGAACCGTGTGCGAGTGAACAACATCCGGTGAAAACTCATTTATCGCCCGCTCAAGAATCGACGCCGTGTCAGGGTTCCAAACATCCCTAAGGTGCATCAATGCCCTCTTTGAGGCAGGTTGGCTCGCAAATTCCTGCAACGGATAAGGCTTGGACGGAACCTGCGCTATTACACGCTCCCCCGGAGAACCATAAGTAACGACCCCAACCTCATGGCCAGCATCGACGAGGCGTTCGGCTAGTTGGGCAGCATGGAGTTCAGCTCCGCCAAGAACTGCAGGCGGCCAGAGACTTGAGAGCAGTAATACGCGCACGACGTTGCGTAGGCTACAACCCAGTCGCGAGGCGCGCGACCGAGAGCGAAAACAGGCAGGGTCTTATCCGTACCGCAATTATCCAAGACCATTTAGTCCAGACCGGTGGAGCAGAGCGCGTACTGCTTGCCATGACTCGATCACTCCCCCAAAGCGATGTCTACACCTCTTTCTATGAGCCAAGCGCTACATACCCAGAGATGGAGAGCCTCGACATCAATACGATGCCGATCAATCGCATCAATGCGCTCAGATCGCATCACAGGCTCGCCTTCCCACTTCTTGCACCGTCGTTTAGCGCTACGAAAATTGATGCAGAGGTCACCGTCTGCGCTACTGCCGGTTGGTCACATGGCGTGCGCACCTCCGGGGCCAAGATTGCCTACTGGTATGCCCCAGCGCGCTGGCTTTACCAACTCGACGAATACGCAGGGCCTCGCAGATCTGTGCGGGCTGCGGCCAGAGCCATGGCGCCATTACTTGGCCCCTGGGACCGCCACGCTGTCGCCTCCGTCGATCGACACGTCGCTCTATCAAGCGTTATACAGACAAGGATCAGAGAGTTATACAGAGTCGAGGTTGATCTACTCGCACCGCCATCCACGTTTAAAGCCGATGGGCCGATCGATGATTCCTTAGGGATAAATCCAGGATTCATTCTCTGCGTGGCCCGCTTGCTCCCCTATAAGAATGTTGATGTCGTGATTGAGGCGATTAAGCGTACGCCACATCTCCAACTGGTCATCGTGGGTCGCGGCCCAGAGGCTGAGCGCCTCAAGTCATTAGCACCAAAGGGAACTGTTTTTCTAGAGGGAGTTACCGACGCTCAACTCAGGTCGCTCTACCGAGACTGCTGCGCATTAGTCGCGGCGGCTCATGAGGATTTTGGGCTGACACCGCTTGAGGCCGCAGCGTTTGGGAGGCCCAGTGCGGTACTCGCGTCCGGAGGGTTTCTAGATACCGTGATCGATGGCGAGACTGGAGTCACCTTCAAAACTCCTACCCCAGAAGCAGTATCAGAGGCAATTGACAGGGTCACGCGCGAGACATGGAGCGAAAAGGACCTAGTCGCCCGAGCGGATACCTTCTCAGAAGCGGTATTCGCCAAGCGCCTCAACGAGATTGTTGCAACGGCTGCTAGCGAGACGAAAACTCCGTAGAGTTTTTAGGGCTTAACGGCTAGTTGAGGTGGAGAGTGCGCTGCTGTACGACTCAACAAGAGACTCGGCGACCATCGCCACAGTAGGAATCCAACTCGGGATCACAGGAGCGTGGTGAGTCCTGGTGGATCGCGCTGCCGCAAGAATTCCATCATGCCAACCCTGCGAGTCGTCAGGGTCTAGATGCAGGGCGCTTCCATTAGCAACCTCAACAAGTGCAGGGTCAGTAGATGCAATCACCTGCGTCCCCACCGCTAAGGCCTCAACAATCGGGAGGCCATAACCCTCTTCACGCGACGGGTAGAGGAGCGCCGTGGCGTGCTCGTACATCCACCTCAAAGTTGCGTCGCTCGCGCCGACCACTCGACGGGCTGAGCCTTGGCCTATCAAGGAGTCAATTGCTCGAAGCGTCTCCTCGCTCTTCCAGCCACCGCTCCCGACTACTACTAGGAGCATCCCCGTCTGCTGAAAGACGCTGGGCCATACGCTGATCAGGGCGTCAAGGTTCTTCCTAGGAGAGAGGTCGCCTACAGCAAGACAGAATTTGGTATCCACTAACTCATCAACTGGCTGCGCTGGAGTGGAGAAGAGTTCTCCCCCAAATGGAAGGCCAACTTTTCTCGACTTGGAGCCCCACTTCGTGTTGTACGAAGCAACAGAGGCAACTACCGCCTGCGTATGCGTCACAATCGCATCTGCTCGCTCGATGGAGTCAATGTATTGCCTCGGAAGTAACAGGCGTTTCGCTAGACGGAACTGCCTCGCATTATGCAGAAGGGTTAGGTCATGAACTGTAAGCACCCCGGGCAAACGAGACACGGGGAGAACGTGCTTGCTGGCGTGGATTAGCTCAGCCCCTCTCTTGGCAAACTCACCACCAAGTCGCCATCGGACCCAAGCCGCCTGCGATATCTGTCCACTATGAGGTATCGAGATCACATCTGTAACGTTGGTTGGGAGCCCAAGCTCTCGGTTTTTTGCTGCAGCCTCCGGCAGAGCAAGCACCAGCTCAATATCGGCACGAGTCCCCATAAGAGTGACCAACTGGCGACCGACTCTCGCTATGCCGTCATGCCTGTCAAATGTCTCCGCAACTAATCCAACGCGAATCGTCAAGGCGTAACTCGCTGCCGCTCAAGAGCGGGGCCCGAGGATTCCTCACCAAGAATCTCGACCCCGCGTTTCGGACCCACATGAACTTCGCGTGCCGACTCACTCTCGCTGACTCCTCTCATTCGAGGCGCCATCGTTGAGACAATCGCGAGCATGAGCCAGAAGAGGGCGTCCATTGGGATCATCTCAAAATATGACGCAACAAAACATGCACCCGTGATTCCGAGAACCTGAGCAGACCACCCAGCAGTAAAATGCTTATCTTCTTCCTCTACGCGCTTCTCGACATACCTGCCAGTCAGAAAAGCAGAGACAAGAAGTGAGACGAAGAGCCAAAGGCCAACGAGCCCTATCTCCAAGCCCACCTTCAGATACGCATTATCCGCCTGAAATGTGTTGACTCCCAGAGCGGTAGGGGCCGCAGTTGTTGCCACCTTCGCGGCTGCTGCTCCCGTGGTGCCGATCCCGTCGCCGATCGGGTTGCTCCAGACCGCCCCACCACGATCCGCCCAAGAGGTTGTTCGAACATTGAGGCTGTTGGACTGCAACGCCGCACTCGTGAACGAACTCCCACCAGGTAGAAACAGAAGCGCAGCGAACGCAAGCGGAATAAACGCAACAAGGATTTTATAGCGATGAAACGCAAGGTAGAGCAGCCCGATTCCTAGCCCGAGCCAAGCGCCGCGCACATAAGCAAACACGATCGCTA
>JBAXPT010000101.1:0-7110 GCA_037132095.1 Actinomycetes bacterium | reverse complement strand
AATGTCGCGCCCTCAGTCGCATCCTGCGCCCACTTCTGCAGACGACTGTTGCCGGTGTCGGCGACATAGACGTTGCCCGAAGCATCCACCGCCACACCGTTCGGTTGTAAGAATAGGTCTGCAGTCGAGCCCGCATCAATGCCCCCGGCGAAGGTAGAACAGGTCCATGTCGTGCCGCTCACCACACACTTCTGCACCTGATTGTTGTAGGTGTCCGCGACATAGACGTTGCCCGAAGCATCCAGCGCCACCCCACGCGCGTCGTTGAGCCCGCTCGCGATCGTCACACCCTCAGTCGCATCCTGTGCCCACTTCTGCACCCGATTGTTGCCGGCGTCAGCGACATAGACGTTGCCCGAACCATCAACCGCTAGGCCGAATGGGTAGGAGAACTGGTTCGCAGCCGAGCCCTGTCCGCTGCCCGCGAACGTTGAACAGGCCCAAGTACCGTCGATCACTACGCACTTCTGCACGCGATGATTCTCTTTGTCCGCTACATAGACATTCCCCGAAGCATCCACCGCCACACCCGACGGGTTCGAGAATTGGTTAGCAAGCGAGCCCTGACCGTTTCCACCCGCGACCGTCACAACGTTCTTGTAGGTCGAGTTCGAGGTGACCAGTGCACCGCTAAGACCAGATTTGGAGTCGTTGCGACCCACAGCAACGAAGCCGGCGATGCCAAGCACAATCACAAGCGCTGCAGATACGAGGATCGAACGCCGCATTCGCGATGCACGAGGCCCGCTGGACTTATCGTCAATATTCGATCCAGCACTAACGCCATTCATGTCTGTCATCTCTAAAGATCCAATCGTGTTGGTATTCGCTATATACATTCGCTACAGGTAACCGCTGCCTCGACGCACTCCCCCAAGCAGCGGAGAAGAAGCCGCTACCTCTAGAAGAGACTCAAGCACAGAAGCCATTGGACAAAAAGTCCAATTTTCGGCGCACCTCTGATCGCAGAGACGTCATAGGTAAAAAGAAGGAGGGCCCGGCCTAGGCCGGACCCTCCTTAACTTCTCGATGCCCGCTCCCCTAGAGAGCGGCACTGCTAACCAGCGTTATGAACAGCCGCTAGTTGCTCCGCATGATGGGCATGCGTGGCACGATCCTGCGCGCTGCATGATGTCTCCACATACATGACAGAGGACAGTCTCACGTTGCCGCGGCGTGTGCTGCGGTGCCTTGGCAACGGGAGGAGTAGCAGCAACCGGCGCAAACTGTGCCGAGGGCTCACGATCCTCAGGGCCGAGTAGATCAAATCCCTGCACAGAAGACTGCGCCTGAATTGACTCCTCTACTCCTGGGAGCGTCGGCTGAAGCCTCTCGTTTACGGAGAGAATCCCCATCGCTACGCGCTGGTCGTAGTCGATGTACTCGACAGCGATCCGTCGGAAGATGTAATCGACAAGGCTTGTTGCAAATCGGATGTCCGGGTCGTCGGTCATTCCGGCTGGCTCGAAGCGCATGTTTGAGAACATCTCACAGAAAGCCTCAAGCGGTACTCCGTACTGAAGCCCGTGGCTTACTGAGATTGCAAACGCATCCATGATCCCAGCAAGGGTTGAGCCCTGCTTTGCAACCTTCAAGAAGAGCTCGCCGGGGCGGCCATCCTCAAACTCGCCGACAGTTACGTAGCCGTGGCAGTCCGCTACACGGAAAGAGAAAGTCTTAGAGATTCTCTTGCGCGGCAGCTTCTGGCGAATCGGCTTCTGAACGATCACGGTCTCGACGATGCGCTCAATCTGCCCGGCGATTGCACTGGTGGCCGAGTCTTCTGATCCAGCCTTCTTCTGCGTTGAGAGTGGCTGACCCACCTTGCAGTTATCGCGGTAGACCGCAACTGCCTTGATTCCAAGACGCCATGCCTCAATGTGGAGCTGCTCGACCTCATCGATCGTGGCCTCCTCGGGGAGGTTGACGGTCTTAGAGATTGCACCTGAGATAAACGGCTGAACAGCACCCATCATGGTTACGTGACCCATGTAGCTAATGGTGTTGTCACCCATCGAGCAAGCAAATACTGGAAGGTGATCAACGTTGAACGCTGGCGCTCCAAGAATTGTCTTGTTCTCGTCGATGTACTCAACAATTGCGTCGACCTGAGCTGGGGTGTATCCAAGACGCTTGAGTGAACGGGGAATGGTCTGGTTGACGATGAACATCGTTCCACCACCGACGAGCTTCTTTGCCTTTGTCAGCGCAAGATCTGGCTCAACACCGGTTGTGTCGCAGTCCATCATCAAACCGATTGTTCCCGTAGGAGCAAGCACGGTGGCCTGAGAGTTACGCACTCCGTAGAGCTCGCTCAACTCAACAGCCTCATCCCATGAACGCTGTGCGGCGCTCAATAGGTCTGGGTCGACGAGCTCTTCATCGATGTTTGCTGTCTCTACGCGGTGCATGCGAAGAACGTTGAGCATCGGCTCTTTGTTCTCTTCATATCCAGCGAATGGACCCATGCGACCTGCGGTGCGAGCAGATGTCGCATACGCGTGACCTGTCATGAGAGCAGTTAGAGCGCCTGCCCATGCACGACCACCTGGGGAGTCGTATGCAAGGCCCTGTGCCATTAGAAGTGCGCCGAGGTTTGCGTAGCCAAGACCGAGTTGACGGAATTTGTGGCTGTTCACGCCAATCGCTTCTGTTGGGTAATCAGCGTTACCGACGAGGATCTCCTGAGCGGTGAACATGACCTCGATCGTGTGGCGGTACCCCTCGATGTCGAAAGAACCATCTGGCTCTAGGTACTTAAGGAGGTTGATGCTTGCAAGGTTGCATGCAGAGTTGTCGATATGCATGTACTCAGAGCAAGGGTTTGAGCCATTGATACGAGATGTATTCGGGGCCGTGTGCCACTTGTTGATCGTGGTATCGAACTGCATTCCTGGGTCTGCGCACTCCCAAGTAGCTGTCGAGATCTGACGCATTAGGTCACGTGCTCGGATCATCTTCACAGGCTCACCGGTTGTTACCGAGCGCTGCGCGTACTCTTTGTCGTCGATTACAGCCTGCATGAACTCATCGGTCACACGTACTGAGTTATTCGCATTTTGGTACTGGATTGAGTAGGAGTCCTTGCCATCAAGGTCCATGTCGAAGCCAGCGTCACGCAGTGCTCGAGCCTTGCGCTCCTCGATCGTCTTGCACCAGATGAACTCCTCAACATCAGGGTGATCTGCGTTGAGAATGACCATCTTGGCTGCGCGACGAGTCTTGCCACCAGATTTGATTGTGCCTGCAGAGGCATCTGCGCCTCGCATGAAGGAGACCGGGCCGCTAGCGGTTCCGCCGCCCTTGAGCCCCTCGGCCGATGAACGAATGTTGGAGAGGTTGATACCTGCTCCGGATCCTCCCTTGAAGATCACACCCTCTTCGCGGTACCAGTTGAGGATGCCATCCATTGTGTCCTCGGTAGCGAGGATGAAGCATGCCGATGCCTGCTGGGGAACTCCGGGTACACCGATGTTGAACCAAACGGGAGAGTTAAACGCTGCGCGCTGCTGCACCAAGATGTACTTGAGCTCGGAGCGAAAGGCCTCTGCCTCTTCGTCGTCGGTGAAGTAGCCATCTGCGATACCCCACTTGGTAATCGTGTCGGCGACTCGATCGATGACTTGGCGCAGTGACCACTCGCGGCCATCCTCGCCGAGGGTTCCACGGAAGTACTTCTGGGCAACGATGTTGGTGGCGTTAACCGACCAGGTAGAGGGGAACTCGACCCCTGGCTGGAAGAAGGCATCTGTGCCGTCCTTCCAGTTCTGAATACGAGAGTCGCGCTTCTCCCACGTAACCGAGTCATAGGCATCGCTACCCTGCTCTGTGAAGAATCTGCGGATTCCGATCCCGACCTGCTCTGGAGCTATTGCCATGCTATTTGCCTACTTTCCCCGACACTCGCCGAGATTGTTTTATGTTTTTAAGTACTTTTTATAGTGATTTGTTGAGTAAAGCCTGAAATATGCCTAAAACTGGATTACTAGCTAGAACCACAACATCTTGTGGTCATCTTACCCCCCCACCGCGAGATGGAGTGGCATTACATCACTGTCATTCGCCTAGGTCAAGCATTTAACGCGCAAGATTTCGCGAGCACTTAGTGTTCGGAGCCTCCCCAACGATCTCTGCGCGCGCCTTGCGATAACTCAGTCTTGATCTCGCGCTCTGCGCGGTTTCGGGGCCGTCGTCTTCTGGAGTAGGCCCACCTCTCGCTCAAAATCCGCCAGATCCGTAAAGCCCTTGTAGACCGATGCGAAGCGAAGATAGGCAACGTCATCGAGACCCTTTAGTTGCTCAAGAACTGCAAGCCCCACCATCTCTGTTGTCACCTCGGGGCCGCTCTCACGCAAATAATCCTCAATCTCAACTGCGATTGTCTCGACCGCTTCGTCATCAATCGGACGACCAGCTACAGCACTAGCGATACCACGCGCGAGCTTGTCCCGATCGAATACCTCGACGCTCCCAGAACGCTTTAAAACAAGTAGCGGGAGAGGTTCAGTACGCTCGAATGTCGTATAGCGACGACCGCAACCAAGACACTCCCGGCGCCTGCGAATCGCCGCACCCTCATCGGAGGCGCGCGAGTCAACGACCTTGTCGTCATCGGTTCGGCAGTAGGGACAGCGCATGCGCAGCACCGTACCCGAAGAGGAAGGACTCTGCTCATTCACGGCAATTCACGTCGCCAACCACTAAAAGGCTTTATTTCTAGTGCTGCCAAGACTCAGACCAATATTCCCTTCAACCTTTAAGAGTGATCCGCTCGCCAATTTGAAGCGTATTGGTACCGCGCTCTTGAGTAAGGCGATCAACTATCGGCCGCGGATCTGAGCCTGGGGCGAGCGTCTCGACAACACTCCAAAGGGTGTCCCCTGGAGCAACAGTGACGACGGCAGGACGGTGCCCGGAGGCTGCGAGGGGGTTGCCCCCAAGCACCGTCGTTGCCTGCGCGGCGGCCAGTACCAGCGCGACTGCCGCTACGAGGACGGCAAGACGCCGGCGTCGATATACGGCGGCCGTGGGCCGTGGCCGCACCACAATCGCCGGTCGGGGCGTTGTGGCTACGAGGCGCAGTCGAGGAGGGGTTCCTCGGTTTGGCCTCGCTGCGATGTGATCGAGCTCATTCTGCTGAGGGCTGTATGCAAGTGCATTCGCCCCTGAGAATCGTGGCTGGTGGCTCAAGTTGTTTCGAGTATTTCGGGTTGCTGTCCTGTTTGCTGCCATTTAATTTTCTCCTAATCGCTTCTTTTTGGCTTCTTTGTTGCTCTTATTTGCTCTTGGATGGTTAGTGGCTTTGCTCTTAGTTCTCACTTAATCACTCCCCTGTGACAGTGATCCGAGTTGCTCCATTCGAGTTGATCCATCCGAGTTGTTCAGCTGGATGGCCTTTGAGCTCGGCGGAACTGCAATTAGGGGGAATTTGGTTCAGACTCACAGGTCCGTTTCGCTTCTTCTCGCCGAACACCCGTTCGGCTATCCCTATATCAAACACGAACGAGCGTTCGAAGTCAAGTATTTCTACGAATAGATGTTCCCCCCGAACACATGATCGTGTTAGGGTACCCCCATGACAACTCATGCAACCCTCACAGCCCGCCAGAGCCAGGTACTCACCTACATCGACGAGGTAGTACGCCACCGTGGATATCCGCCCAGTGTCCGGGAAATTGGCGAGGCGGTAGGGCTCTCATCCTCATCAACCGTCCATGCCCACCTTGCAGCCCTCCAAGACAAGGGCTACCTGCGACGTGACCCCTCGAAGCCCCGCGCCATCGAGGTCACCTTCGACCCGACCAGTGGAAACACAATAGATCGTCGCCCTGTTCGCCACGTCCCGCTCATCGGGGATGTCGCTGCAGGTACCGGAGTCCTCGCTGCTGAGCACTTCGAGGAGTCAATGCCATTACCTGAAGACTTTGTCGGGAAGGGCACGCTCTTCATGCTGCGGGTACGCGGTGAGTCGATGATTGAGGCTGGGATTCTTGATGGCGACTACGTAGTCGTGCGTCAGCAGTCAACGGCGCAGGCCGGCGATACGGTTGTTGCAGGAATTCCTGGCGATGAAGCAACCGTCAAGACGTATCTAACTCGCAGAGGCAAAGTCATTCTTCGCCCAGAGAACTCCACCATGGAGGAGATGGTCTTCGCCCCAGGAGAGATCGCTATCTTCGGCAAGGTAGTAACAATTCTGCGTCGTATGTAATACAGCTGTATCCCAGCCACCATTATCGGTGGGCTCTTCGAGAACCCGCGATCGTACAGTTCACCAGCTGTCGAGATCGCGGGTTCTTCGCGTCTACAGCGGCTCTATCCTCTAAATAATCCCTATAAAACGCGCAAGCACCGCGTAGCAAGCATCTAGCTCTACTCGCTCAACGAACTCCGCGCGAGTGTGGGCAATCTCTGGATTCCCTGGACCAAAATTCAACGCAGGTATTCCGTGGCTTGTGAAGCGTGCAACATCCGTCCAGCCAAGCTTGGGGCGCACAGCTAAGTCATTGGTACCTATGAACTCTGCGATAAGCGGGTTCATAAGATTCGGTGGTGCCGCTGGTGATTCATTGATGACTACCACACTCGTGGCTCCCTCAAGAAGAGCGGAGACCTGAGCCAGCGCAGTCTCGGTGTCATACGCAGGGGCGAATCTTCGGTTGATCCGCATACGCGCAGAATCAGGGACAACATTGTTGGCGACTCCGCCCTCAAAGTGCACAACCTGAATCGACTCGCGATACTCGAGGCCATCGACGGTAACGGAGTCGGAGTTGTGAGCAGCGATACGGGCAAGAGCGTTAGAGGCTGCATGTATTGCGTTGTCGCCCATCCAGGGGCGAGCCGAGTGTGCCCTTACCCCTGTAAATGCTGCCTCAACTGTGAGGGATCCTTGGCAGCCCGCCTCGACCCACGCGCCGGTTGGCTCCATCAAAATCGCTAGATCTGCAGCGACTAGATCGGGGTGCTCTGCGAACAGTACGCGAAGCCCATTGTGCTCCTCTGTAATCTCCTCAGCGACATAGAAAACAACGGTGAGATCAAGTCGCAGGCGTGCACTAAGCGCATGTGCAGCCTCGGCGAGAGTGAGCATCACAGCAAGCCCGCCCT
>JBAXPT010000100.1:0-7163 GCA_037132095.1 Actinomycetes bacterium | reverse complement strand
ACGACAGGCGCTACCGGAGTCACCGGAGCAGCAGGGCCAACCGGACCACAAGGCACTACCGGCGCTACCGGGCTAACAGGCGCAACTGGCGCAACCGGGAATGACGGAACGGCAAGCGCAACGGGCACAACAGGGGTGACAGGTACGACAGGCGCTACCGGAGTCACCGGAGCAGCAGGGCCAACCGGACCACAAGGCATAACCGGAACTACCGGCGCTAGTGGTGTAACAGGCACTACCGGAGTCACCGGAGCAGCAGGGCCAACCGGACCACAAGGCATAACCGGAACTACCGGCGCTAGTGGTGTAACAGGCACTACCGGAGTCACCGGAGCAGCAGGGCCAACCGGACCACAAGGCATAACCGGAGTGACAGGGCCGACCGGTGCAACGGGTTCGACGGGCGCCGGAGGAGTAGTACTCGCGTATGCAAGTGGATTTGCCGACCCACTTACCTCGACAGTTGCTACAGCAGATTGCCCCACCGGTTTGATCGCGATCAGCGGTGGGTTCTACTTGCCGAATGATTCCCTCTCCGTCCTCGCGTCACAGCCCTACATGAATCCAACGCCTGCGGCTGGAGACGGCGAGAGCTGGGAAGTAACCGTTTATAGCAGCCTAAATATCGGCCAAATACCGTTTACCGTCTTCGCCAATTGCATCGAAGGCACATTCGATAGGTCTGCCTTTTAGCAGAGCGGCCAAACCGGCTTAAGCCCCTTACTGCCTGCGAACAAGGCTCTCGATTGAGGGTTGTGAGAACGCCATCCTCAGTAAATATGGGCACAATTGCCCCCTAGCGCTGATGGGTTCGGCACCCTATACTCGACTTGTCAAGCGTGCTTAGGCGTATTAAAAACCGCATTGGGGGCCCATGCAGAACGAACCGCGCATTGGAATACTTGTTGTCGCTTATAACGCGGCCACAACTCTCGCGCGTGTCTTGGACCGAATCCCCAGGGATTTTACGCATCGCATAGCCGAAGTCCTTGTTAGTGATGATGGCAGCCAAGACTCAACCTACCTAGTTGGGATGGGCTACAGGCAGATTCGAGATGATCTTCCCCTAACCGTCATAAGGCAGCCCATGAACCTTGGCTATGGCGGAAACCAAAAAGTTGGATATGAGTGGGCAATCGAAAAGAACTTGGACATTGTCGTTCTCTTACATGGTGACGGTCAGTACGCACCAGAGCTTCTTCCCGAGATGGTTGCGCCTCTCGAGAACGGGTCCTGTGATGCTGTCTTCGGGTCTCGAATGCTGGAGCCTGGTGCTGCTCGCAAAGGTGGAATGCCTCTTTATAAGCTCTACGGAAACCGAATCCTTACTCGATTTGAAAACACCCTTGCCGGAGCAGAATTATCTGAATGGCACAGCGGTTATCGCGCCTACCGGGTAGACGCGCTGAAAGACGTCCCCTTTGAGCGTAATTCCGACGGCTTTGACTTCGATACTCAAATAATTCTTCAATTCCTAGAGGCCGGAAAGCGCATCACAGAAATCCCCATCCCGACTTTCTACGGCGACGAGATTTGCTATGTCAACGGGGTTCGATATGCACGGGATATCAGCAAACACGTTCTCAAGTATCGTCTCCAGAGCGCCGGTTTTGGAAACGGCGAGAGCCTTTCGGCTGCCCCCGGAGCCTACGAGAAAAAGTCCGCGCCGGACACTTCGCACTCTCGAATCCTCACTTGGATAGGCAGCCAGAAGCCAGGGAAGGTTCTTGACATCGGCTGTTCTGATGGATCAGTCGCATCGGAGTTACGAGCTTCAGGTCATGAAGTCACTGGCATCGACCTTGAGGAATCTCCAGGGGTTCGAGAAAACGTTGACCATTTCTTTAAGGCTGATTTAGATAAAGGACTTCCTGCAGAGATCGTAGGAAAATTCGACATCGTCCTTGCAGCTGATGTGGTCGAACATGTTAGAGACCCAGCAAATCTTCTTGGTGAGATGAGAGAACTGCTCGCCTCCGACGGGTCCATTGTGGTGAGCGTCCCCAACTTCGGTCACTGGTACCCAAGGACTCGGATTCTCTTTGGATCTTTTGATTATGACCGCAGAGGAATTCTCGACGGAACGCACCTTAGATTCTTTACCCGATCAAGTTTTGAGAGGCTAATTAAATCTCAAGGGCTCCGAGTCAAGCGGCGCCATTACATTGGACTGCCCATAGAGGTTCTTTATCGTGGAACCGCCAAGGATGGCGACCAAGGAAAGTCAGGGAAATTTATTAAAATTATTGACAAAGTTGCGCTTCAACTTCGCCCAACAATGTTTGCATACCAATTTGTCTACGAACTCGCAGTTGACAAGCAGGCGAAGCCCGAGCTCCTCGTTAACAAGTCTCGAAAAGCCAGCCCCATCCCGGCGAGTGAAGAACTGGGCGAAGCGGGACGAATTCGCTAGGCGTTCTATAATCCGAGTCGGTTGCCATCGGGGGATTGAACAGTAACGGGTGAATATGGCTTGGATTGACGACCTTACGAACCAAATTGCAGAGGCGCACGGACTTGATCCGCAGAGCATCTCTGTGAGTGAGTCAGAGGCAGAGGTGCTGCTCGAATTAGCTGGCCTTGCCGCACACTCCAGCGGGGCTCGCACAAATGCACCATTGCTCTGCCACGTTTTAGGTCGCGCCCGTTCACAAGGGGTATCGCTTGAGGCTCTTAGTGAAACTGTTCGAGCTGCAGTTCAATAGCGATTCATTGAGCAAGTCTTAAGCGACCGGGACTCCCTCGAACTTTGCTGCAGTAATGCCCCGTCGATCTAACTCTGCGAGGAAAGCCTCGGGAACAACGCAACCTGCGAGTCCGCTCACCCCGGGCTGCGCTCTCCCGATCTCCGGCAGAGCCCCAACTAGCAGAGCAGTTGCTACCCCAAGTACTGCGCCCCCAATGGTGGCAGTACGCCCAACAGATCCATAAATAACTGGAACACGCGCATTCCCTATACGCCCCCATACCTCGACGCGCGTCGCTCCCCAGTTGTCGCCAGGATCATTTCTACGAAACCATCCCGTGGAGCGCGGCTCTGGCTCGACAGCACGCACTGTGATGCGATCCGCTGATGGAAAAGATTTATGGAGCAGAGCAACACCCGCTCCGATTAGTTCACACTCTTTGTCCCCAACCGGCTCAGGAAACCAAATCAATTCATGAGTGCTACGACGGCGCACCTCACTCAATGCTCCGCCGATTACCTCATGAGGGCGCTCACTATGAAGCCTCCGCATCGAGGCCTCGCTATCAGGCCCGGCCACACCCGCACGCGAGACATGTATCTCGTCAACAGAATCGAGCAGCGTGGCAGCGTGTGCGGCGAGTACATCCGATAGTCCGGGAGCAAGCCCACACCCGGCGAGCACTGCTACTCCGCTAGCGAGTGCTTCATCGTTGAGGCGAAGCAGTGTGGCAATGCTCTCTTGATTATCCCCGCTCGTAGCGATCGGAACCCCCGATTCAATTGCAGCGATTACTAACGGAACATCGTCGCCTGCAGGTAGTGCACATGCAACAGCATCTACCCCGGGCGGGAGCGGCCTTCTCGCGCTCCACTCAACCGTCTCCGCTTTAGCGCCTAAAAATTTACGCAGCGCCTCAGCGCGATCCGCGCGCCTATCCGCTACAAGTATGCGATCAATGCCCCGTGTGGCACCGAGTTGTCGGCCTGCTCGAGCACCTAAGGCGCCGACCCCTACAAGCAATACTGTGCTCATCGGAAGTGAGGACCTGATAGTTGACGCCATCCTCCGATAGTTGGAGCAACACTCCCCTTGCCTTGAACGCGAACCAACGCGCCGGCAATCCCTGCTACCACTACAACAATGAGGCTGCGCCTAAAGGCACGACTTGCGCGCATGGCCTTGAGCATAACGACGCAGCACGCCGCTGGCCCATTACGCGAAGCGAGGCGACCAGATGGCCGCCTCAACATCGTTCTTCTCTCAGACCGCAAAGGTCCAGTGGGGCTAGCTGGAATCGAACCAGCGACCTCACCCTTATCAGGGGTGCGCTCTAACCGACTGAGCTATAGCCCCTCTCAGGAATTTACGAGGTTATCAGCACCCCTACCGAGGTACTCGGGTCTGCGCTACTCGTCGTACTCTTCAACGAGAATCAACGCCACCCCACCTAGGCGCTCGGCGAACAGGTTGTAGATGGAGGTCGCAACTGTCACAAGAATGGTGGAGATAGCAACCATTATTAGGCCCAAGAGGATAAATCCCTCAAGTATCTGGAGTGAGGCAAATTTAAAGTCCTTGGCGGAGAGCAGGCTCCCTAGGAAGTCCTCGAGCCCCGAGATTGCACCTAGGGCAGTTGCGAGAAGCCATATAACCACCCCAGCAACAACAATCACCCCTAAACCGGCCAGGTTAAAGAGCAGGGAAGTTCGGATCACCGACCAGAGGTCTATTTTTCGGATCTCGTATCGCCGGCGCTCGGCGGCACCCTCAATAAATTGGCTTCGCTCGGGCATGGCGTCCCCGGTGGATGCTGATTTACCAGATCGAGCCACTGCGAACCTCAGTCCTCGTCGTCAGACGCCTCGAGTACCAGGGCAACTGCGACCACCGTCTCACCTTCGCCAACAGAGGAGACCTTCACTCCAGTTGCATCGCGCCCCTGAGATGAGATTTCTTTAGCAGCCAAACGCACGACGTTTCCGGTAGATGAGAATACGAGAATCTCATCGTCGGTTAGGACAGTGAAGGCTGCTACCACCCCAACGCGTCCCGCAGTAACCCGCATTCCGCGAACGCCTTGCCCGCCGCGACCCTGCGAATTAAATCGCTCGAGCTTGGTGCGCTTCCCATGCCCAGATGCACTGACAAACAGCATCACTGCATCATCACGCGCAACGTCGCACGAGACCACTGCGTCATCGGCGTTCTTAAGCTTCATACCTCGAACGCCTGCGGCACCACGGCTCAACGGGCGTACCTCTGACTCGGGGAACCTAATCGTCATACCGCTACGTGAAACCATAAAGATGTCTTCGTCGCCTGTGGTCTGAACAACCCCAACGAGTTCATCGTCGTCCTTGAGGTTGATTGCAATTAAACCTGTGCGGCGAGATGAGTCGTACTCCCCCATTTTGGTCTTCTTTACCTGGCCTTGCTTAGTAGCAAAGAAGAGGAAGGTGCCGTCTTCGTAGGTACGCGTGTCAATGACTGCCTGCACCTTCTCGTCTGGGCCGAGTGCAATGAGGTTAACGACAGCAGTACCTCGTGCAGTGCGCTCCTTCATCGGAATCTCATGAGCGCGCAGGCGATAGACCTTTCCGCGATTAGAGAAGAAGAGCAGATATGAATGCATGGTGCTCGTTAGAAGGTGCGAGACGAAGTCGCCATCCTTGAGCGCTTGCCCACGCACTCCCCGACCACCTCTAGCCTGCTTACGGAATGCATCCGCTGCAACGGTCTTGATGTAACCCTTGTTGGTGAGGACGACAATTACCTCTTCGTCCTCAATTAAGTCAAGGTCTTCAAGGTTTCCCGTGTCAATCGTTATCTGCGAGCGACGTGCATCAGCGAACTTCTCGCGAATCACGCCCAGTTCGGTTTTAATGATCTCGCGCTTCCGACCTTCGTCCGCAAGAATTGACTCCAGATCTGCAATCGTGATTTGGAGCTCGGCTAGTTCGTCGCGTAGGCGCTCGCCCGGTAGACGAGAGAGGCGGCGGAGTGGCATCTCAAGAATGTGGTTGGCCTGCACCTCGCTAAAGTCGAACGGGGTCGCCATCAAACCGGTGCGCGAACCTTCATCGTCATCGCTTGCACGAATCAACGCAATAATTGCATCAATCATTGAGAGTGCTCGCACAAGGCCTTCGACGATGTGAGCACGGTCCTGTGCTTTGCGGAGTCGGAAGGCTGATCGTCTAGTGACTACCTCGAATTGATGCGCTACGTATACCTTAATTGCTGCGTCAAGAGTGAGCAGGCGCGGCACGCCGTCTACAAGTGCGAGCATGTGGGCCGCGAAGTTTGTCTGCATCGGGGTGTGTTTAAAGAGTTGGTTAAGTACTACCTGTGCATTTGCGTCACGCTTTAACTCAACTACGAGTCGAGTTGTTACACCACTCGACTCATTTCGTACATCGCGAATTCCCTCAATGCGCCGATCATTTACAAGCTCAGCAATCTTTGTACCGATTACTTCGACGGAGGTCTGGTAAGGGACTTCGCTCACAACAATTCGCTGGTCGCCCTTCTTGCCTTCGTCAATCTCAGCCACGGCGCGCATCGTGATCGATCCTCGACCCGTCCGGTAGCAATCCCTGATACCGCTCGTGCCGAGAATAAGCGCACCTGTCGGGAAGTCTGGTCCCTTCACAAAAACCATAAGGTCGTCTGCAGTTGCGTCTGGGTTATCCAAGACGTGAAGCGAGGCATCAATAACTTCGCCGAGATTATGGGGAGGAATGTTGGTAGCCATGCCCACAGCGATGCCACCACCACCGTTCACCAAGAGATTTGGGTAACGCGCTGGGAGGACCGCGGGCTCAAGGGTTCCACCGTCGTAGGTCGTGATCATGTCTACGGTGTCTTCGTCGATCTCGCCGAGCAACTGCATTGCAAGCGTTGCAAGGCGCGCCTCTGTATAACGCGCGGCAGCGGGGCGATCGTTGGGGTCTGGGGAGCCAAAGTTTCCGTGACCATCAACTAGTGGATATCTGAGAGAGAAGTCTTGGGCCATGCGCGCGAGAGCGTCGTAGATGGCTTGATCACCATGGGGGTGGTAATAAGCCATTACTTGACCGACGGTATTCGCACACTTTTTGTGCTGACGATCTGGGCGCAGGCCTGCGTCGTACATTCCGTAAAGGATTCGTCTCTGGACTGGTTTCAGTCCGTCACGAGCATCTGGCAACGCGCGCGACGTAATGACCGACATCGCGTACTCGAGGAATGATCGCTCCATCTCGTCTTGAATCGAGATTGGTTCTACGTTTCCAAATGTTTGCTGCACGCCCTCAGGCATGGTTCTCCTCTTTGCCTCGCCCTAATTGGCGCTGCGTTGATCGGTTTGAATGCGTTCCCTTAAATGTCAAGGAAGCGCACGTCTTGGGCATTCGACTGAATAAATCCCTTGCGGGCCTCTACGTTCTCGCCCATCAAGGTTGAGAAGACTTCATCTGCGATTGCTGCTTCCTC
>JBAXPT010000099.1:0-7200 GCA_037132095.1 Actinomycetes bacterium | reverse complement strand
CAAGGTCTTTTACCCGCTGAGTCGGATCGGCTCCGGCGATTATTAGAGGCTTTCCTATAAGTGGAGCAATCTGCTCAGCCGCGATTATCGCTGCATCTTCGTTCGGCCCTCCAGGCCCCGCTCTAAATCCTCCGAAGAAGACTAAATCGCTCCGCTCCTCAAAACTCGGAACCTCTATCGGTGCACTTACCGCATACGAGCAGAGACCGGTTACGACCTCAGGGTGAATAGTCTTCGCAAACTCCACCACATCCTCGGCGATTGCCAGGACGCCGTCTGCCCAGAAGACTGCCTCAGCCTCTGCGGCAATCTCAGCGCCTGCTCGTTTCTCGGTCTGGTATTGCTGCGTCACCATCGCCTCGAGCATCGACCTTCTATAGAAGAGACTCTCCGCGTCGTAGATCCTCACAGCCTGGGGCTGATAGCAGTCAATTATTGATCTAAACATCGCGAAGTTGCTTGGCCTCGAGACGATTACAACCCCGGCCTCGCCCGCTCGTCGGGTGAGAGTCTCCTCGACGTTGCCAGCGAGCACTTCAATGCCTATCGCCTCTAATGGGGGCGAGTACTTCTCGGCATTCTCATCACTAACTGCACACCAGACAATGTGAGCCTCTGGGCGAAGCATCACAAGACATCGTCCTAGCAACGCGGCACGCGGATCCCCAACGCCCACATCGACGTGCGGAACTCGGTCATCGATTACAAAGATGACCTCGCGGCCAGAGTGCGTCACTAGCGGACTCGACCCCACAAGGACCTAGCGGTTGCTGACCAACGAAATAGGCGAGTTGAATGCAGCGCAAGATTCTCCATCTCGGCGGACTCGCCACGTTCCTTCCAACGATCACGATCGGCAGCCATTGATGCAATCTCATCCTGCAAGGCTCTGACCGTAACTGCTGCCTCGTCGCGTTCAGATGCAGTCGCGACCGCAACCCGCAGCCTCTCCCGGAGAATCCGGGCACGCAGTGCAGCATCTTTTAGGTCAGCAGGGTCAACATCCCGTTCGTCGCTATCCACTAATAATCCCCACTCAAGTTTGAAGCAACATATTTGAATATGACACCTAGGCAATCTTGAGGAGCATCGAACTGCACAAAATGCCCTGCCCCTGCAATCCGGTCGAGTGTTGCACCCTGAACCTTCGATGACCACAACTCGGCCTGTTCGTATGGAAATACTGGGTCTGCATCACCGAATGCAAAATGAATTGGGGACGAGTTCCAATTCACCAGAGCGTCATAGCAGCGCTGCTGCTGCTGCGCTCCCCCAACCTCGGGAGCCCAGAACGGGATCATCGCTGGGAATGCCCGTGCGCCAGCCTTTGAGTCGTAACCATCAAATGGTGCGTCATACGCCGCTTGAACAATCTCATAATTATGTTCACGCCGCATTGTCCCTGCGACAATTCGCCCTGTCGGCATGTCTCCGCCGAGTTGATCGGGGTTACCGGCGGCGTCATGCCACCACTTCACGCCATCGGAGTACTCAAACTCGGAGTGGTGAAGCCATGTATTGAAGATAAAAATCTGTGAATAACGATAAGGCGCGTCTACCGCTTGCCTTAGACCGATGGGGCCAGCCCAATCCTGAACCACCAAAGAAATGGATGAGAGGTCGAGGCTCTCGATCACGTACCTAATTGCTTCGCAGTGCCTCTCGTATGAGTACCAGGATTGATCGGTGGGCTTATCGCTCCTACCAAACCCCGGAAGGTCTGGCGCTATGCATCGATACCCGGCCGCTGTAAGGCGCGGGATCCATTCTTCATACAAGTGAGACCATGAAGGCTCTCCATGGAGCAGTAAGAACGTACCGAGTTCCTCTCCTTCACAAGGCGCATCTACGACGTGAAGTGCAAGACCGCCATCAATCCCAGGTGCGTCCCAGTTGAGAACAGTGACGGGCCAAGCACTGGCAAACGGAACTGAAGCAAAGTTCGAGTCCTGAGTGCGTATCACCTTGCTCAAATGAATCCCCTACTGAATGCGTTCCGAGAGTTATCTACTCTCTGCCTCCCGAGCGAGGCGCTTCGCTAATGGTTTAAATATAAACCGGTGAAAAGGCGCAACCGAGTACCAGTATGCACGACCCCATAGGCCTCGCGGCTGAAAACTTGCGCGCTGCTCAAGACGAGTGCCTCTCTCCACTGGAGTGACCTCCCACTCAAGCCATGCCCGCCCAGGTACTCGCATCTCTGCACGGAGTCTGAGCAGTCGCCCTGGTTCGTAAGACTCCACGCGCCAGAAGTCGACAACGTCTCCTACGCGTAACTCTGTCGGATGACGCCTGCCCCTGCGCATTCCGGCACCACCAAGCGCAGAATCCATGAGACCACGGATTGACCAAAGCCATCCGCCGACAAGCCAGCCGCGCTCCCCGCCGATCCTTGCAACCTCACTCATCACTGCCTCTGGAGTCGCTTGCGCAAATACCGACTGGATGTCCGAGAAGACGACGCCGCCTGCCCATGAAGGATCGTTCAGCATTGGCTCAGCAGGAGACCTTCCAAATAGCTCCGCATCTGTCCAGCTTGTCTTTACCTCTAGGTCGCGCACGCGTGCAAGAGCGCGACGGATTGCCTCACGCGTATCAATCGGTCGAAGCGGAACCATCGCCTCAATCGCATGGTCCTTAACAATTACTTCGTTTACAAGTGAATCCACCAATGGGCGTGCAAGGTCTGCAGGGATCGGAGTCACAAGACCAACCCAAAGCGAAGACAACCTTGGAGAGAGGACGGGGACTGTAATGATGATCCTCTTCCTCAGCCCTGCAACCTCTGCGTATGCGTCCATCATCTCGCGATAGGTCAGAACATCGGCCCCACCGATCTCAAGTGTCCGACCGTATGACACCGGGTTCGCAAGCACACCTACGAGATAACCGAGAACATCCTGCACTGCAATCGGCTGCACGCGCGTAGTAACCCACTTAGGTGTGGTCATAATTGGAAGCACCTCGACGAGATGGCGCAGCATCTCAAAGCTTGCAGACCCAGAACCAATAATCACCGCAGCTCGTAACTCTGTGGCCGGCACTGAGCCCGAGGCAAGTATCCGCCCGACATCATGCCTGCTTGCCAAGTGATGAGAAAGACCCCCCGCAGCGTCATCCCCGAGACCACCTAGATAGATGATCTGACTAAGACCTGCCGCTGCAGCGGCGTCCCTAAAATTCTCTGCTGCGGTTTTGTCGCGCTGCTCCCAATCTGCATCGGCTCCGATTGAGTGCACTAGGTAATAAGCAATCTCCATGCCATCAAATGCATCTACGAGCGAAGTTGGATCGAGCACATCCCCAGTGACGACCTCGACCTGATCTCTCCAAATCTCTGCATCAAGTTTTGAGGGGGTACGCGCAATACAGCGCACGGCGTGACCTTGGCCCACCAACTCGCTAACAAGTCGCCTACCTATGTACCCGGTCGCGCCGGCTACGAGTACACGCCTTGGCTTTATCTCTACATGCTCATTGAGTGCTGGCTCATCTGCTGCTGGCATCTTGCTCCTTGCGTGCCCGCACGCAATCGGCGCGGGCTGATTGGACTAATTTCTACTGGCCCCAATCATTGCGGAGGATGCTCAGGAATGTTGGATTGCGCCTATTAGCCCTCGGCCAACTCGAGAATAACCACTCGTGCGCCTCTTCTTCACTCCATCCATTGCGCTTCATCGCCCAGGCCTTTAGGACAAACGCGGTCCGGCTTCTTCCGCCATGGCAGTGGACCAAGAGTTCTCGATCAGG
This sequence comes from Actinomycetes bacterium, assembly GCA_037132095.1. Classification (GTDB taxonomy): domain Bacteria; phylum Actinomycetota; class Acidimicrobiia; order IMCC26256; family IMCC26256; genus IMCC26256. The sequence goes on along the minus strand of JBAXPT010000099.1, from coordinate 3,450 downwards.
GTTCTCAGCTAGGAACGCATCAATGCTCTCCACCGCATCATTGAGCGCTGCAAGCACATTGTGGTTAGCTGTCACGTCGTCTTTGTCGATTAAAAAGACCTCACGCCGCACAGGGTGATTCTCGAAGTGCCCCTCTGGTCGACAGAGTGAGATTACGGCCCAATCTGTAGCAGCCTCACTTGCTCCTTGAAGATCTGCCGCATAAATAGGGAGGGTGTCATGCACTCGCGTGGGGCCTCCCGGGTCGTCAGGTGGAGTGGGCCCAATTTTTTCACGCCCCAACAATGCCCGTGAGAGTTCCTGCAGAGCGTTGTAGTTATAGGTTCGGGTCTCGATACCGCCGCCGTCTAACGGAGTCGCCACTGAGCCATTTAGGTAGGTAGTCCACCTACTTGGAATTGATTGGATACCCCAACGCGCACCGGCAAGCGCACCAGCAACGCAGCCAACTGTGTCGGCATCATCCCCGAGGTCAACTGCCTTCGTGACTGCCTCCTCAAAGGTCTCTGAGGTTCTAAGGGCCCACACAGCCTGCGCGAGGCATGTCCATACAGTTCCGTTTGTGAGTTTCGAGTCGGCTGGAGTCCAAGCATCGGAGAGCAACGGCCCCCATGTCTCGCCTGCATCTACAGGCAGAAGCGCTAATGCGTCATCAATCGCTCCAAACATATCCACACCTTGAATACCCGCAGAGATCATCGCGGCATGGATCGCTGCGCCGAAACCTGCCTGAGGATCATTGTGTGTCAAAGCCGACTGGGCTATTGCGGCCTCAATAACGACAGGAAGCGGCTGGTCAAATAGGAATAGCGCTATCGGTGTATTGCGCATTACGGAGCCGTTCCCCGCAGATCTCCCACCGTTACTCACCTCGGCAGAGCGAGCAGCACCGACATGAGACTCAGCAGAGAGCGCCTGGCGGGTAAGTATCCCGACATCATTCGCACTACTTGCCCACGCACGCCAACGATCCCAGATATCAGCAGAGTTGATTCCGTGGTTCGCTATTAGAGACTCGGCGAGAGCAATCGCCATCTGGGTGTCGTCGGTAAATTCACCTGGGCTCCAGCCACCGCCGCCGGTCATCTCCCCAAGCCCGTCAACAACAGCTGTTGGAAAGGTGCTCGAGTAAAGCCCCCCGGATTTGAACTCAAATGGCGCACCGAGTGCATCGCCTACGGCCGCCCCGACGAAAGCGCCGATAGCGATCTGCGTTGTGATGCTCTTTCTGCTGCCTTGATTATCTGAGTTCATACCTGCCCTTTGATTCCTTTGATGAAACTCTTTGAATATTTGAGAAACGAGTTTTAACTAAATCCCCAAGCATTATGTCAACGCAGTGTGTCTCTCCCCTATTCCCTCGGCAAGAAATTAAGTTGCTAAAACTTGATCGTGGAGAGGTCTGGAGTCTCTTCACGCGTTCGCTTAATCTCGAAGAAGTGCGGAATCTCTACAAGAGCCAGGTAGGCATCCCAGAGCCGCAGCGCCTCGGCAGGGTCTGGCATACGCGTGATCACTGGACCGAAGAAGGCATTCTTCTCCTCGTTGTCGTCCACAGCGATGATCGGAATACCTACGGCTGTTCCAGCTAGCTCAGTTGCGATCTCCATTGAGGCTTTGATCGCTACGTCAAAACTCTCATCGTCAAGGGAGCTAGCAAGCGCAGGGTCGAGTCCGAGGCCCGAGAGAATCGCAGCGACATCAAACTCTGTCGTGCCTTCATGGTGGATCTTCTTTCCGAACTCGGTATAGAGGTCTCCGATGCGCGCCTCATTGCCAGATTCGCGCGCTGCCTCGACAACCCTCAATAGGTTGCGTGTGCGCGAGACGTATTCATAAACGTCGCTCTCAGGCCCGATCTCGTTTCGGAACATGAGGCTAAACGGGTGCCAGTGGATCTCAAGATCACGCATATCGGCGACTGACCGGATCCAGCGAGACGTCATCCAAGTAAACGGGCACGCAGGGTCAAACCAATACTCAACCAACATGTTGAACTCCTAATTCGATTTCACAGGCGATAGATTTTGCGCTGATGGGGTAAAGATAGCAACAGGGCAGAAGATAGAAGAACAGGTAGAGAAATCGGTTTAGACACCAACCGGCTCTACGGCTAATCCTTAGCGGGAGGACCTAGCCATGCGAGCCAAACGAGAATCCTGAGTTAGGCATCCATCGAACGAATACGTACCGCTCCTAAAGCAACGAGGGCAAGCGCGACAGCGGCACCATAGAGTGCCCCCAGCACAGGCCCCATAAACTCGCTATTACTTGAGACGCTCTGCGCATTGACGTTCGCCATTGAGAAGAGCGGCAGCCAGCGAGCCGCTCCCTCTACTAATCCCGCTATGAGACTCTCCACCACTGTGACCCAGACAAGAACAATCACGATCCCCGCAATTGGTTGGCGCACAAGGCAGCCAATACCGAAGCCAAAGATGCCATTGATCACCAGGATCGCGACAGTCCCTATTAGTACACGTGCGTTACCAGATTCACCCAGGTCAAATGAGTTTCCCCTCATGGAGCTAACCATCGCTGCCGCTGCTAGCGATAACGCGATTAGTGCAACGGCCGCTACGGCAACAGTCGCAATCACCACAACTAGTTTCGCAATAACGACTCGCTCTCTACGCGGTGTTGCTGAGAAGGTTGGTCGAATAGTTGCGAACCTGTACTCCTGCCCGATGATCTGCACACCGAGCACCATGATGAAGAGCGACGAGATTTGGACTCCAACCAACGCGTTGGAGACGCTAAGCGCACCATCAGTGATGGCGGCTGCGATGATGGCGACCCCGACGCAGCCAACCACAGAGATAATCGCTAAGACAACTGTTGAGCGAACTGTTCGAAATTTGATCCACTCGGAATGAATTTGGGCGATCACGGCTTCACCTCGCCATGCTTCTCGGTTTGATACTCCTGGAACCCAGCGGTGAGTTCCAGGAACGCCTCCTCGAGTGTTGAGGTGCGAGGAGAGAGTTCGTGTATCTCGATGTTCTTCTCGAACGCCAGGTGCCCAACCTCCGTAGCCTCCAAACCAGTCACAACAATTCCGTCACGATCCGCGGCTTCTCCGTTACCTACCTTCGCCCCGGCACCCACAAGCGCTGCAGTGAGTTCGGCCAATTTCGGGGAACGAACGAATACCGATGCGCCAGCAGAGTTGCTTGTTAACTCCTCAACCGATGTCTCTGCGATTAGTCGACCGTTTCCGATGATCACAAGAGCGCTCGCCATCAACGCCATCTCAGAGAGCAGGTGACTAGATACGAATACTGTGCGCCCTTGATCTGCGAGATAGGACAAGAAGTTGCGAATCCAGTGAACACCTTCCGGATCGAGGCCATTTGCTGGTTCGTCGAGAATCACTATCGATGGATCTCCAAGGAGCGTCGCTGCGATTCCAAGCCTCTGCTTCATCCCTAGCGAAAAATTGCCGACTCG
>JBAXPT010000098.1:0-7265 GCA_037132095.1 Actinomycetes bacterium | reverse complement strand
TCGACACGGTTTAGTTGCATCACGCAGATCGCGCACCGTGGCATGTTTTGCGAGGTTCAAGAGTTGAGTCTCCGTATTAGGTGCAACGATCGCGCCGCGTGCTACCTCTACAGCCTGAGTGCCAGAGAGCGTCCCTGAGAGAAGAGAAGCCTGAGTGACCAGAAGGTGCTGCAGTTGACCCGCGAGCAGCACTACAGACTGGGCCTCGTAGTGGGCACAATCTGTCTCAATGGCGAGCCACTCTGAGATGCTCTTCGCGCCCTGGCCTTTCCAGCCATTAGTGCGCTCGACCTGACCAACCCCGATAGTGCGTATCGCATCCCCGAGACGACGAACTCGCTCCCCCGAACCCACCAATCGGGCAGCCCGAGCAGCATCGAAGCAGTCAACCTCCATGGAGGCAAAGCAGGCCTCGAGCTCTGTGGTGAGTTGATCCAGTAGGTCGAACATATGTTCGATTATAAAACAGGGGTGTGACATTTAAGAATTAAGACCGCCAAGACCCCCAACCGAACCTGGCAAAGCGAACCTGGCAAAGCGAAGATGACACTTAGGCTCGCTCGTCGCTAACATCAGCCCGTGCTGGCACTACCTCGTGCCAGCGCTTCTCGACATCCAACCTCGACGTAATTAGGAGACACTGTGTCTAAGTATCCATTCCTGTCCGATGAGTGGTTCGCAGCCGTTGAAGTGCTCATCCAAGACCATGGCGATGAGGCACCTGCACACGCCAACATGGTCATGAACCTCACCGTTACAGATACTCCATTCGGCGCAGAGCGTCAGTTACACATGGGGGCTAGCGATGGCAAGGGACGCGTAGGCATCGGGCACGACGACGCCGGCGAGATCACCATCACAACTGACTACGACACAGCCAAGCAGATATTTATCTCGGGTGACCCACAGGCTGGGATGCAGGCCATGATGTCTGGCAAGTTGAAGATTCAGGGCGATATGTCCAAGCTCATGTCAATGGCTCAGCAGGGTGGTGCTCCTGCTGGAGGCCCAGCACTTGCCGAGGCGATCCAAGGAATTACCGAGTAGTTCTCTCCCTCCAAATTACATAGGACTATCGGTCCTTATGAAATAGAGCATTACTCCCTGAGAGCGGAGGCCGAGAGGCCTCCGTTTTCGCGTTATAGCGCCCGAACTGCGTAGCCTTAGCGAATGGCACGCAGCGCAAGCCGATCCGCACCGCGACCGGGTACAGCAGGATCTGCATTACGCCATCGAGATTTCCGAATCGTCTGGGCAGGCACATTTACCTCGAACATCGGAACGTGGATGCAGAACGTTCTCCTCGGAGCATGGGGATGGGAACTCACGCATTCGGCGACGTATGTAGGAATCCTCTATTTCGCACAACTTGGGCCACTGCTCCTCCTCTCCGTATTCGGTGGAGTCCTCGCTGATGTACTTGACAGGCGACGCCTCCTTGTAATGACCCAACTTGAGCAATTAGTTGGCTCCCTTGTGCTTGCTTTCCTGGCAATGTCAGACAATCCGCCACTCGCCGGAATCGCTCTCTGCGTCCTTGCGATTGGCATAGGGAACGCATTCGCCGCCCCGTCAATGGGGGCAATTATGCCGACGCTCGTGCCGCGTGAAGATATTCCCGGCTCGGTATCGCTGCAGTCGGTGCAGATGAACCTCTCACGAGTAATCGGCCCTGCGATCGGGGCACCGCTCTATGCAGTCTTCGGTGCAGCACCGGTATTCGCAATCAATGCCGCAACTTATCTTTTCGCGATCGTTAGTTTGATGGTGGCAAAGTTCCCGAGGCTCTCTCCCCACCCTCCAACGGAACGCGGCCTCGCGCGACTCTCATCAGGGTTTCGCATCGCCTGGAATGACCCGCTCATAAAGCGCATTCTGATCACACTCACGATCTTCTCATTCTTCTCTCTTACTTTCGTGGGGCTAATGCCTGCAATCGCGGCACAGAACTTTGGGATCCGGCCCAAGAGCACTGCGTACGGAGCGTTATACGCAGTATTCGGGTTTGGCGCGGCGATGGGGGCGATCTCCGTAGGAACAATTCTGCATGGCCGCAGCAAAGAACGCATAGTTCGCTTCGGATTGATTGCCTTTGCTCTACTGCTCGCGATATTTGCGTGTATTCGCACTCCGTTCTGGGCTTTCCCTGCGGTCTGCATTCTCGGATTCGCTTATTTTGCAGTGATTACAGCCCTCTCGACGGTTCTGCAGTCGCATCTTGATAACGCCGTACGCGGAAGAGTTATGGCGCTATGGATCATGGCTTTTGGGGGTACCGTTCCTATTGGTGTTCTGTTCGGCGGGTGGATTGAGAACTTGATCGGAATCACCGCGGTCATGCTCTATGGAGCAGTCGTAGCGCTCTGTCTTGCTTACTACTCTGACCTTGCGAATACTCACCGCGCACACCGCGTTACGTAACTGTTCCCAGCGAACAGGGACCCATTAGGTCTTATGTGCGTCGCACTCGCTTCGGCAGAAATGCTGATGCAGTAATACCGACGACTGCTATCACGCCGCCGATTACATACGCCTCACTAAACGAAGACGCTGACTGCCCGCCACCTTGGATAGTTGAGAGCACCTGAATGCCCGCAACAGTTCCGATTGCAGCGACCATTTGTTGTGCCGCATTCGCCACACCTTGATCGTCATGCGATACAGCGTTAGCTGCGCTAGATACAAGCGATGGCGATGCTGTCCCCATTCCAAAACCAGAGAGAAATAGCCCTGCGTATACAAGCCCGATCATTGAGAATGCTGCAGCAGATGCGAAGACCCCCATCGATATCACGAGAGCACTTAAGCCAATGACTGCGCTTCTCCTCGCGCCGATGCGCGCTGCGACATACCCGGCCGCTGCAGCGCAGAGACTAAATGTAAGTGGGCGTAGAATCGAGGCACCTGCGGTCTGAGATACCGAGTATCCAAAACGGTATTGAAGCAATAGGGGCGTGACAATAAATCCCCCCATGTATGCGAAGTTGGAGGCGAATTGAGCGGAGAGTGATGCCGAGAAACTGCGCTCTTTGAAGAACTCAAGCGGCAACAACGGGTGGAGAGCAACTCGCTCGACGCGAATGAAGAATATGTAGCCGATAACTGCGGTAATCGCGAGCAGCGGAACGATTGGCTGGGACCATCCAGAGCGGCCCCCAATGGTCAAGGCAAGCAGAGCGCTAACTGTGCCGACTGCAAGCCAGGCAGCACCCGCGATATCAATCGGCTGACGCTCGCGTCGCGGCGCTTCTCGAAGCACGACATACCCAAGTACAAATGCAGCGATAGAGAACGGGGCCTGGGCGATAAAGAGTGAGCGCCACCCAAATATCTCTACAAGTGGCCCGCCGGCAATTACACCGATTACCGGGGCGCCGGCCCCGACAAGAGACCACCAACCCATGGCTTTGACGCGCTCCTTAGGAGGGAATGCGCGCATCACTAAGGCCATCGCCGTTGGCCCCATAGCTGCCCCTGGAATTGCACCAAGGATGCGGAACGCAATTAGTGACGGACCATTCCAGGCGAACGCAGTGAGGATTGATCCGATGGTAAAGCCAAGTAACCCAATTAGGTAGACGCGCCGAAGCCCCCAAACGTCCCCAAGTTTTCCGAAGAGCGGCATCGTTAACGCGACGGCAAGGAGCGGACCTGTTACTACCCATGTAAGGGATGCGGTACTTGTGCCGAGGTCTCCTGCAACTGTCGCAAGAGAGACTCCGATGATTGTGATGAGTGCGCCAGAGACGAACACGCCAGCGAGGACTGCTCCAAGGACCCACCAGCGATAGTGCGGGCCGTCATGGAGTCGAAGGCGCCCCTTAACTTCGTCTAACTCTGTTGGTTCAGACTCTGTTGGTTCAGGCACTCTGAGACTCTCGAACGGTAGGAAGTGCCCACAGCCTACGGTGGCGACTTGGCAGGCTCGTTACTAGTTACTTCTTGAATAGTTACTTCTTGGCTAGCCCAGTCGGTGCTGCCGCCTGAAGTTGAGCAACAGTCCAACGCTCCTGATCATTCGAGATCTTCTCAGCGAGACTCCACGGAGCACAGCGCTGCACGTAGTCACCCTGAACGAGGAAGGTCTCGCCTGTAAACGGGCAGTCCTCTGTAGCGAGGTACGCCACCATTGGGGAGACATTGGCTGCTTCCCAAACATCAAACTTTGCAGCATCTGTAGGTGCTTTTACAACCTCCGAGAGCCCCGGTGTAGCGATGGTCATGCGCGTGCGCGCAGCAGGCGCAATTGAGTTGGAGCGCACTCCATAGCGATCGAGCTCCATCGCCACGATCTGCGAGAAGGATGCGATTCCGCTCTTCGCAGCGCCATAGTTGGATTGCCCCGCGTTACCGAATATTCCAGAGGTTGAGGACGTGTTAATGATCGCTGCCTTATTGGTCTTCCCTGCTTTGGTCTGCTCACGCCAGTAGGCAGCAGCAAAACGCGTTGGAGCAAAGTGGCCCTTAAGGTGAACATGGATTACGGCGTCCCACTCCTGCTCGCTCATGTTCACGAGCACGCGGTCTCTAAGAATTCCTGCGTTGTTTACGAGAACGTGGAGGTCGCCAAAGGTATCCACTGCGGTCTGCACGAGGCGCTGCGCGCCCTCCCAATCGGCGACGTTGTCTACGTTTGCTACAGCCTCGCCGCCCATCGCAAGAATCTCATCAACGACGACTTGGGCTGCAGCGCGATCCGCTCCGGAACCATCTACGTTTCCACCAAGATCGTTTACAACTATCTTCGCTCCCTCAGATGCAAAGAGGAGTGCGTGCTCACGCCCAAGGCCACCGCCAGCACCAGTAATAATTGCAACGCGCCCATCGAGTGCACCCATCTGTATTCTCCCTAACGATTACCGGAGCCACCTCGGTTGGCGGCTCGCATTGAACCTCCGGAGATTAGGCCTTGAACCCCAGTTAGCGCACAACTAGGCGCCAGCACTCGCGGAACTACCTAGAAGAAGAGCGTTACGGTGGCACCACGCTTGACGACTCCCCCATTTGGCGGGTCTTGTGCGCGTACCTTTGCCCCTGGCCTATACGCGCCAGAGACTGCTGATGTGAGACCGGCGGCTTGGAGCTGCGCAGATGCAGCATCAAGCGTAAGGCCCCTCACATTCGGCACGGTAACGACATCTGGGCCCTTACTCACAATTATCTTGACCGTGCTGCCGGGTTGGGCCTTGCCGCCGCCCGCAGGGTCTGTGTCTATGACGGTCCCCGCTACCACAGTGTCACTAAACGCCTCACTGCGCGCCGGGATAAAACCAGCATTCGTCAATGCGTTAACTGCGTTGTCATAAGTGCCGTTAGCGAGAGCAGGAATAGCGACTGGTGCCTTTCCATCGGAGACCACTATCGCAACAGTGGAGTCGCGAGGAGCTCGCTGCGCTGGCTTCGTTCTAATCACTGTTCCGCTAGGCGCCGTCTCGTCGAAGCGGTGATCCTCGATAACCGCGAACCCAGCCGCGGCGAGTTCGGAGCGCGCATCTGCGACGGTCTTACCTGCCACTCTTGGGATAGCGATCGGAGCCGGTCCCCTTGAGACAACGATTTGGACGCGTCCTCCGGATGTTATGTCGTGACCTGCTGCAGGTGACTGTGAAATCACTACGCCTCTTGGGTCATCAGAGAAGCGCTCATTCTCAGTGACGAGCAATCCACCGCTTGCTATCAAGTCGCGCGCATTCGAGAGAGTGCTTCCAACCGCATTGGGGGTAACCACTGCTGCTCCGAGATTTGCATTGCTAAGAAGAACCGCTGCTGTCAGAACCGCTGCAGAGATTGCAGCACCGACCACGATTGCAGCGGTCGGTCGACGCCGCGGAGGTGCCGGGCGTCTCGCAGTTACCGGCGACGGCTGCTCTGGGCGTTCTTGGTCAAAGAGAAGCCCTCTTGAAACCGGTACCTGCGTTGGATTCGGATCACTGAGCACCTCATCAAGACCCGCAAGGCGCAGTGGCCCTGGAGGAGGGAGCATTTTTACTGCGTCCTCTAATGCGCTTCTCATGGTCGCAGCGTCTGGATAACGATCATTCGGGTCTACGCGACCAGCACGCTCAACTACTGCGACGAGTGGCCCTAGTGCTACCGGAGCGGCTACTGGAGACTGAGTCCGCGCAGCAAGAGTTGCGAGTGTTGTATCCGTAGCAAACGGAAGACCCCCGGTTACTGCCTCTACCAACACGAGAGCTAACGCGTAAAGGTCAGAGCGCTGATCAAGGGGTGCACCACTAACCTGCTCTGGCGATGCATATCGAGCTGTACCGAGGATTGTCCCCGAAGGCTCTGTCCATGAAGCCTCTGCAAGCGCGCGTGCTAACCCAAAATCAGCGACCCTAACTATTCCGTGTTCATCGAAGAGCAGGTTCGCTGGCTTGATGTCTCGATGTACAAACCCATGGCCATGCGCATACTCCAACGCCGATGCAACCTGAGCCCCAACATGTGCAGCCTGCGATGGGGTAAGCGTCGCGCCCGCATCGAGCATGCCGCGAAGCGATCCTCCTGTTAGAAGTTCAACCACCATGAACGGTTCGCCCTCATCGCCCCAGTCGTGCACTGCCATGATGTTGGGGTGGTGGAGCTGCGCCGATAGTCGGGCTTCGTTTCGAAAGCGCCTTAGGAAACCTGCATCCTCGGCGAGCCCTGGATGTAGAACCTTGACGGCTACTCGGCGCTTCAGTTTTACGTCATCGGCTATGTAGACGCGGCCGCTACCCCCAGCCCCGATAGGGCTGAGGAGTCGGTATCTATCGGCCAAAACTCGGCCGACGAGGTCTCCTCCGCCGCCTACTGCCATCGCTCCACGGTACCGGGCAATTGACCCTAAAGCGTGGAATAGATGATTGTTAGCCCCCGACGACTTGAATTACCCGCACTTACTGTGACGGATTCCGCAGTTGCGCTAACAATTGCGATAACAGGGACACGAACGCAGCGGGGTACCGTAAAGACATGACAAATGTGGGCGATCCGGGTAGTGGCGCTAACTCGACTACTCCGGTAAAGCGGAAGGCATTTAAGCACCCTGGACGCTTTGCAATTGTTGCTGGTGGAATTGTCGCCGTATTGAGCATCTTCTTAATAGCCGGCTTCAGCGCTGATACCACCACGCGTACTCAGCGAACCCCGAATGGGAACGTTACTGATATTGCTCCAGAGCCAAACACGATTGTGCCGCCGCAATCCGCAATCATTGTTGATCTCCGGGATGACCTCTTTGGAACTATCGAAGTCTGTGGGCCCACCAAGACCTGCAC
>JBAXPT010000097.1:0-7354 GCA_037132095.1 Actinomycetes bacterium | reverse complement strand
AGGATGTCGCATTGATCTGCTTTCAGGGCGCGCCGTGTCGCCAGCATTGCAAGAAGGTCACGCACTCCACCGATGCTCGGGACCAAAATTATTGGCGCGTCACGACGGGCGGATGCAATTCTCCTAACGACCGCCTCGTGGGTCCCCATTACGCTGATTTGAATTCCAGGGTCTAGGGCCCCCAAGAGATTTGCGAGCGAGATCTCTGCTCCACCGATCTGGTCAGAGTCTGTAAACGCGGTTAGTCGCATTCCGTTAAGGGTCAAGGAGCTTAATACTAATGGTGGGCAGAGGCTCGTGGAGCAGCAGCAGCAGTAAAGGTGCTTGTGGCCTAAGGATGCCTAACCGCGGCAAACAGCCCGTAGCAATTAGGTAACGATTAGGTCTTGAACCCAGAGAGTTGCAGTGTGCCTCGGCCTACGATTAAGAGATGCCGCATTTGCTAGCCCCAGAGGGAGATAGGTCAGAGCAGTTATCGCAGGCTCCGACTATCTCGATTGTGATCGCCGCATTTGAGGCAGCGGCAACAATCGGAGCAACCATCCGTTCGGTAATTGCACAGTCGCCATCCCCACTAGAGATTGTTGTCTGCGACGATGGGTCAAGCGACGACCTCGCTGGAGCCCTCTCTGAGTTTGGCGAAAAAGTGCGACTTCTCCGAATTGAGCATGGGGGCGAGGCCAAGGCTAAGAACGCTGCTATTGAGGCCGCTAGCGGTGAATTTGTCGCAATTATCGATGCGGATGATCGCTTTCTTCCCGGGAGGCTCGCTGCGATGCAGCGAGTACTTATTGAGCGCGCAGACCTCGACCTAGTCACTACTGACGCTGTAATCGAACTCAACGGGCGCGTCGTAGGGCGTGCTTATAACAATGGCAATATATTTGCAGTCGAGTCTCAAAGAGCTGCGATCCTTGACCACAATTTTATTTTCGGGCAGGTGGTCGTTAAGAGAGAGGTAATGCTGCGCCTCGGCGGGTTCGACCCCGAGATCAAATACACCACCGACTGGGAGTGCTGGATACGACTCATTCTTGATGGCGGGAGAGTCGGATGTATTGATGCGCCGCTCGGGGTCTATGTGATGCACGAATCATCGATGAGTGCCAGCCGTCAGGCGATGTACGAAGGCAGAGTTGCAACCTTACGTAAGACGCTTAGAGATTCTCGGCTATCAGAGATTGAGCGTGGATTAATCAATCAGAGGATTTCCGCAGAGGAGCGTCGCACGAGTCGCGCTGAGATGCGCTCGGCCCTGATTACAGGTGACGAATTAGTTCGTCAAATTGCTCAGGACGTAGCCAGAGACGCGACTCAACCCCGACGAGAGAGACTAAAGGCGGCGTTCGCCGCGTTCTTCCCAAGAATTGCAAGTGCCCGTATGCGCTCACACAACCGTTCCTACTGGATTGGCGTCGGGGACCAAAGGTTCCAACGCTCATCTAAATAAAGTTGGTTTTTAGGGGTGTTGATTTTATTTCGTACTTCTTTAGGTACGGACGTCCCACTGATAATTCACAAGAACGGCTCCAGCCGTAGCTGCGTTCACGATGGCTTTCTTCCCTTCACCTATTGATGCGTCTATACGGAAACCTGCAACCTCCATCCACCGCATAAGAGTTCCATATCCATCTTGCCCAATTACATCACACCAAATCTCATAGATGCGAGGGCGTAGCGGGAGGCTCTCAATTAGGCACCTAATCTCAAACTCGCGCCCGACAGTTGCAGGCGCAGAAGCATCATCGAGCATTGAGATTTCTATCAGCCCACCCGGCCGGCCGTCGGTTATCCCGATCACAACGTGGGGCTCCTGAATCGGTTCGTCGCTCTCGAATCGGAGTCTTATTTCCATCGGTTCTTCTGCAGTAAAAACATTGCTCTCAGAGCCATCTGAAGCATGGCAAGTTGCGGAGACGATGCGCACGCGCCCGTCGTTGTTAGCGAGGTCAACTATATCTCTGCGGCTCTCCATCGTTGCGATGTAGTGCGTGAGCACCTCTTTGGCTGAACCCTCAATCGCAACTCTGCCTTGATCAATCATGACACCGCTCGTACAGAGGGCCTCCATGGCGGCAAGTTGGTGCGAGACAAAAATTAAAGTTGTTCCTTCTTTTACTAAACCCGCCATTCGGTCTACACACTTTGCTTGGAAGTTAACATCTCCAACGGCAAGCGCTTCATCTACAACAAAAATATCTGGCTGGAGATAAGACGCGACTGAGAACCCAAGTCGAAGTTGCATCCCAGTCGAGTAATACTTCACCTGAGTATCTATTGCGTCCCCCAATTCGGAGAACTCAATTATCGCGTCAAAACGCGATCGGATATCAGCACGGCTCAAGCCAATAATGCTCCCATAAAGCCAGATATTCTCCCGGCCGGTAAGTTCAAAGTGCATTCCAGAACCAACCTCGATTAACGCACCGACACGCCCCTTTACTCGCAGAATTCCACCTGTCGGTTGAGAAATTCGCGAGACCAGACGAAGAGCGGTTGATTTGCCCGCACCATTTGGGCCAACGAGTGCAAACGCTTCTCCTTCCGGTACCTCGAATGAGACACGATCAAGAGCGAGTTTTCCATTAGAGGGTTCTTGCAGCCCGCGTAATCTTTTTAGAGAGCGTCGAGGTGCAGATAGAACGCGAGTCCCGAAATGCTCATATTGAGCACCGCCCTTGCGAAACTGTTTAGAGACATCCTCAAATTTGACTGCGTATGGCATTAGACGACGTCCGCAAATTCGCGCTCAAGAGACTTAAACCACTTGTAGCCGATTAAAAGTGCGACAAGAGCACTGGCGCTGCTTATCCCGAGCAGTCCCCAGTCTGGCGTGGTGCCAACTGCTAGCACTCTGCGGAAACCCTCAAGGGGTCCTACCGCTGGATTTATGAGCGCGTACCAAGGCCGTAGGCCTGGAGAGATGCGTGTAACGGGATAAGCGACTGGACTCGCAAACAAGCCGAGTTGCAGTGCGAATGGTAATAAGTACCTGAAATCTCGGTAATAGACATTCATGGCTCCAAGAGGCAGTGAAGCAGCCAGTGGAATGATTATCAGAATAAGGCACAACAGCGGCATGAAGATGAGAGTCCATGTTAGGTGCGCTCCTGTAAAAGGAGTAGCTAGCAGTACAAGTAGCAGACCAATCCCAAGGTCCGGGATTATTGAGAGCACCGCTCCAAAAATAGGTGCCTCTCGCGGAAAGTAGACCTTTCGAAGAATGTCAGCGTCATTAACAAGGGCATTCGCGCCAAAGGATATTCCCGAGGAAATAAATTGCCATGGGACCAATGCAGATATAGCAAATGCTGCATAGCTTGCTCCACCCCCTGAGACCTTAACAACCCTGCCAAAAAAGAGAATAAAGACCGCTAGAAATGCGAGGGGCTGGAGAACTGCCCACCCAACTCCGAGGGCTGATTGCTTGTAACGAACACTTATACCTCGTACAGCAAAAGACCATACGACTTCGCGATAAACCACGAGTTCTCTAAACGCCACCCCGAGTTTGGGTGGGTTCTTTCCATCAAAGACAGACTCAACAGGCTCATAATCTGAATGTTTCAAAATTCATCCTCGGACTGAGTATTAGGGAGGGAACATTACGCTGCCTCTGTGCCCCGCAGAACCGTATTGTCAGGTAATTACAACTAGTGGCGAAATGATAACTTTCGATTGTGAGATTGTGGTAACTAAAAAGTGGCTGTGATGGACAAGATTATCGGGGTCATCTCCAGAAACCCTTGAAAAGAGTCAACGGGAGCAGTTTAGAGAGTGTTGGAAATAAGGGATTCACTCAAGGGCGGAGAGGATGACGATTCGCGACTGCGCATTCTCTGTGTAGCCGATGAGTTTCCCTGGCCAGAGCGGACTGGTTACAAGATTCGTCTTGCAAACATGCTTCGCGGGCTCGCCGAGGCGGGGAGTGTTGACTTAATCATTCTGCACCCAGGAGAAGAAGGAGAACTAGGTGATTTGGACTCAAATCAGGTGTCACTCAAAGATGGCATTGCTCCGATCAACGAGCCAGTAGAGCGAACTCTCGTAGTAAAAGTGTCAATTGCTACTTCATCTTTACGAGGAGTCTTACCTTGGTTGGCAAGTGGGATTCCGCGAAGAGTCGTATGGCGTGATTGGAGCGCAGCTCGGGTAGCGGTGTCAAGAGAATTGCTTAATGGCTATGACCTCATTTGGTGGAGTCAACTAGACACTTGGTCTGCAATTGGGGCTGTCGCAAATGCCCCAAGCATCATTGATTTCGTTGACCTTGAGGATCAAAAAATGCGTACAAGTCGCGTTGCGAAAGAGCGCCCGCCTCTACGCAATGTAAAATCCTTGATTCGATTCGTGATTGTTAGAGAGATGGACCGAGTAGATATCAGGCGCTGGCGTCGCGCTCAGCGCAGGGCATCTCTGCAGGCGGATGGAGTGATTGTCTGCAGCCAGAAGGATCGCGCTACTCTCGGTGGCGAGAAGACCTATGTAATTCCGAATGGGTATCTAACACCTGAAAACCCCGTGGGGCATCCTGATCGGCAAGTTGATCAGAAGGGTGGAGCACTTCTTTTTATAGGGCTCCAAACCTATGAGCCCAATATTGACGCATCGCGTTTTCTTATTGAGCGAGTGCTCCCAATTCTCCAGGAGTCGCGACCTGATGTCTCCATTCGCATCGTCGGGAGTGCTGGTACAGAGGTCCAAGAGTTAGCAAGGGCGCATGTCAAAGTGATAGGAGAGGTAGAGAGCATCGAGGCCGAATTAGCGAGTGCCGATATCTCTGTGGTTCCCTTGCGAATTGGGGGTGGTACACGTATCAAGATTCTCGAGGCACTTGCTCACCGTATCCCGATTGTCACAACGAACCTTGGCTGCGAAGGGCTTCCCCTAGTCAGTGGTGTGCATTGCGAGATCGCTGATTCTGCCAAAGCATTCGCAGAGTCGTGTGATTTGCTTCTTGGTGACGCCGGGAAGCGAATTGAGATGGCCGAGGCCGGGGCTGCTTTGCAGGGAGAGCACTTTGAGTGGGTACAAATCCGGTCACGTGTGGGTCAAATAGCCCGGGCTATTTGTGAGAAAAAGTAATGCAAAGGGACAGGTTATGAGCGCGCGGCGAAAAGTCGAAGATGTATCGCACGCGCTCCTTCGCCTCTCCAAAAAGCAGGCGAAAAAGATTCTGCTCAGGCGTCGAGGGAGGCGAATTATTGCGCCAGTTAGATGGGGATCACTTAGACGTACCCGACCACTCAGCGTTCGTTGGGGCAGCGATCGCGGTACCGCGATAGATCGCGTGTACATCAACAGGTTCTTTGAGAGACATTCAAATTACATACAAGGAGTATTGCTGGAAGTGCAGGGACCGGTGTACAGCGAACGCTATGGTTCAAACATCGCTCAGACCGAGATACTTGATATAGATCCTCGAAATATGCTCGCCACAATCGTGGCGGATCTTAACGACCGTGATGTTCTTCCAAAAGAGATGTTTGACTGCGTAGTAGTGCCTCAGACAATTCAGTATTTAACCGACCAAGTCACTGGATTGAAGAACCTCTATGAGTCCATCAAGCCAGGGGGAGTGCTGCTCGTTACTGCTCCGTTTATTCAAAAAATAGATCACAACGGTGAGGATGCAGATCGCATGAGATTCTCTCCGCTCGCATTGAAGGAACTCATCGAAACATCCTGCGATGGCGCCGAGATTGAGGTCGAGAGTTTTGGCAATGTGCTCACTTCAATTGCGTTCTTGATGGGAATCTCGGCGGAGGAGATGAGGCCGCAAGATTTTGATGTATTCGATCCGGCTTATCCGATGCTCGTTACTGCCCGAGTTCGACGCCCGAGTTGAACATTATGAGATCTCAATCGCTAGTGCTCATGTATCACCAGATAGCAGAGACCAAAGATGATCCGAACGACCTGGCTGTGAGCCCTAAGAATTTTGCCGCCCAGATGTCCGTCTTAAAAGATCGATGTGAAGTTGTTCCACTTAGCGAAATTCAATCGAGGTCAGAGTCGAGGAGTAAGCGTCCACGGGTCGCGATTACCTTTGATGATGGTTACGCTGACAATGGCGAGGTAGGCGCACCCATCTTGGAGGCCTCTGGCCTGCCGGCAAGTTTCTTTATAACCGGCATCGCGATCGATGGCCGCGGAGAATTCTGGTGGGATTCCCTAGAGCATCTCCTCCTCGATCTCTCCGATCAGAATGCTCCGCAGGATCCCTTCGAAGTCTCGATTGGTGGCCAGCATCTGCGTGTTGATCTCCGGACGCGCGATGCAAGACTTAACGCCCATAAATCCTTAAGAAGACCGCTACGACTCCGGCCCCCGGAGGAGATAGCTCCTGTAATTGATGCTCTGGCGGCGCATGTCGGCAGTGAAGCCCCAGCCTGCGAACGGCATCGTTTAGCGGGGCTAAGTGGAGTGCAAGCGCTTTCTCGAATCCCAGGAGTGACGATTGGCTCGCACACAATCCGGCATGCATCTCTCCCCACTCTCACCCAAGAAGTTCGACGCCACGAGCTAGCAGAGTCTCGTCGCCTTCTCGAAGAAGTAATCGATCAACCGGTTTTAGAGTTTGCATTCCCATTTGGCGGAGAAGGGGCTTTTGATGATGCAAGCGAAGTTGCAGTGCGCGACGCGGGGTACGTACTCGCGTGTCGTTCGATTTTCGGAACTGTAAATCACCGCACCGACCCATTTAGAATTCCGCGTGCTCAGGTTTACGATACCGGAGAGCAGGATTTTTCTACGCAGCTTGACGGATGGTTCCGAGGACGCCATTCTTGATCTTGACAGCCTCGCCTATCCCAACCTGATCGAAGTGGTATCTGCATTAACTGTGGAGCAAATAAGTAACCTAGTTCGACCAGGTAAGCCCAAGTTGCGGGTCCTGCAACCAAGCCTTTGCGACGCGATTAATTAGCCCCTCTTTAACGTCGACACCCGGGGAGCGTTCAGCGCGCACAGATGCTGATCTTCCGTGATGGAGCCAACCAGTCACTACCGCTGCTCCAATTGCTTCGCTAGGCAAGCCCATTGCCGCTGCTCCGCGAGCAAGCTGGGCCATGAGGTCACCGCTTCGGGGATGCTCTCCTTTGAAGAGTGCTGCGATGCGATCAACTTTTGTATCCGCTCCGACTGGTCCGTCGAGAGCGCTGTAAGCGTCGCTCAGAAAATATGCAAGGTCCCAGAGCGGAATCGAGGGGTATGCGGCCGATTCCCAATCCAGCACACAGAACTGCTCGCCGCTTACTGCAATATTCCAAGAGCCCGGGTCTCGGTGAGCGAGTACTGCCGGTGCAGATTGGAGCGGAGCAAGTAGTGCATCTGAGACTCCATACTCTTCGTA
>JBAXPT010000096.1:0-7376 GCA_037132095.1 Actinomycetes bacterium | reverse complement strand
CGCTACATCCCGAAGGGGTGGTGATTGTATCCGGAGCGCTTCAGGCGTCCTCCGAGGACGGCGAGACCGCTGCGGCCTCTAACGGCGATAGGAGCTTCTTGATTGTCCGCCTTAGCAATCCAGCGTCAACCGGCTTGACGAGCATGGCGTCTGCCTCTGTGCGAGTAGCGAGGAATCGATCCGCCTCGCGGTCAAGCAATAGGAGAATAGGGGTCTCGGGGAGGCGCCCGGCCCCTGCCTCTAGGCGAAGGTCAAGGGCCACTGCTATCCCGCCCATGTTTGCTATCTGTAGATCAAGGATTACTAAGTCAGGAGAGTTGCTTAAGACAGCACCTCTGACGTCCTGACCACGCTCTACCTCGATTACTGATTGCCCTGGGCCCGTGAGGCTGGTTCGAACTTGGTCTCTAACCCAGGAGGCTTCTGCGGCAACAAGAATTTTGGTCACGCCCCTGACGTTACCGGCATTTTCATGGTGGGGGCAGATTCAGGGGCGCTCTGCTTAGGGGAGGGCTCAGGAAGGAGCCGCAAAGATCAGGGCCGCTATTTCGTCTAGCGCCTCAATGCTGTGAACGTCCATCGCTAGAAAGGGCACGAAGGCCACTGCTGCGCCACGCCCGAGTCTGAGCTGAACGCCGTCAAGGTTGTGGCGTTCCCTCGACCCAACACTCTGGAAATCGGCGAGAACGTCTAGGTGCTTGGACAGCCGGTCTCTCGCCGATGCGGGAGCACTCTCTGTTGCGGGTAGTCCCCGTAGTGCTGCTGCCCGTGAGCGCAGAGTATCCCCATGCTCACTCCCAAACATTGGGTGCACTCGATTCACGATTAACCCCGAGACGCGGTACCCGTGGTCTCCGATGCGCTCCGCAAAATACTCTGCCTCCTCGACAGCGTCTCGGCGAGGTGAGGTGATTAAGACAAATTGAGTTGTGCTCTCGGCGATGAGAGCGCGCACACTCACGGCTCGCTCTCTGAAACCCTCCTCCATGCCCTCAAAGGCTCGGAAGAATGCGACTATGTCGTCTACCACCTCGGTGCCGATTACTCGACTGATGGCGCGCACCAATGTCTGTACAGCGACCCCAGCAGCGCGGAAACCAGTTCGAGCTGGTGCAGTGATTACACGAAAGACACGATTGTTGAGGAGGCGTAGTAATCGTTCAGGCGCGTCTAGAAAATCAAGAGCGTTGCGGCTTGGAGGCGTGTCCACAACGATTAGGTCATAATCTCCGCACTCTGAGAGCTCATGGAGTTTCTCCATCGCCATGTACTCCTGCGTTCCCCCAAGCGCCGAGGAAATAGAGCGATAGAAACTATTAGCGAGTATGCGTTCGGACTGCTCGACCCCGTCTGCGTAACGAGCAACAAGTGCATCAAATGTTGCTTTTGGGTCGAGCATCATTGCTGAGAGTTGCCCGCTAGCGGAGTCGCCAGATCGTCTCCAGAGATGCTCGTCGATAGTGACGGGATCAGGGGCGAGCCCAGGGAGGCCAAGTGCATCGGCGAGCCTTTTTGCAGGGTCAATCGTGACGACAATGCTGCGCTCTCCACTTCGAGCGGCCTGAATCGCCAACGCCGCGGCGGTAGTGGTCTTCCCTACACCACCGCTCCCAGCACAGATGATGACGTGAGACTCCGCGAGGAGTGATGCGAAAGTGATCGCCGGTTGATGCTCTGCGGACGTTCCCAAGTCTGCCTTATTCATTCTTCCCCGCAGGTTCACCGATGAGTGGATCAGATAGCGACTCGATCTGAGCGCTGAGTGCGTCAGCGAGTCTCTCTATTTGAGGAAATCCAATCTCGCCATCAAATAGGTAAGGGAGGCGTAACTGTGGAATCGGAAGCGACTTAGAAAGTTCGTCGGCTTGATGCGATTGCACCCGACTGCGCGCATGTCGAAATGAAACAGCATCTGCAATGTCGCTGATCTCTCTAGCGCTGAGCGGATACCCAGAGGCTTGAGCGTCGCGTGATATGGATTCCTGAAGTGCAGTGTGATCAAAGAGGTCTGGTTTGCCCAGATCGTTCTCGGATGTGCTGGCGAGGTCGTCTGCATAGATGCCGTTGACGATGATTGGCCCTAGTGCCACGCCGACTCGGTCTTCTAGCGCAAATGCCGTCTCAATCGCTTCTCTAACAGGAGTCTCTTCGGGGGTTGTCACGAGCATTACCTGCGCACGACTTGGATCGGAGAGCATCGCTACAACGTCGCTTGCTTGGGTTTTAATCGGACCAACGCCTACGGCTTCAAGCAATCCGAGAGGAGATGTGAGGAAGGAGACTGCGTGCCCTGCAGCGGGGGCATCCACGAGGATCAAATCAAATGCCTTACTCTGCTCGAGGCCCTTAATCTTCCCCAAGACCAAGATGTCCTTCATCCCTGGGACCGCAGTGGCGACAATCTCAAGGATCCCTGAAGCGTTGAGCCGGCGGGCGATTCGACCTAGTCCGTTGCCCTGAAGCCATTCGGAGAGTGCTGCGTCGGGGGTTAGGGTCCGTGCGCTTATACCTTTGGACAATACGATCTCTTCATACTCGAGATCATTTACACCGAACGCCTTTGAGAGCCCAGATTTGCCTTCTACCTCAGCAATGAGAACACTCAATCCGGACCGCGCCGCTACGACCGCTAACGCGGCCACGACGGTCGTCTTTCCGACACCGCCCTTGCCGGCCACGATGATCACCCTCGCGGTGGTACAGAATCGCCGCTGATCCATTAACCGTGATGCTACGGGAGACTAAGTGCCACACTTCAGACGACTACTAACAATTCTTTTAGGGGCAGGCTTCATCATCGCCGGGGTAGCCCCGCTTGCAGGTGCTGGTAGTGCGCCAGCCCGTAGTGCGGCCCCCCCATCGAGCGGCCGCGGTGGCGTGATCGTGGTGCAGGTGAAGGGGCTTATTGACCCGCCAAATATCGAGATCCTGATGGGCGCTATTCGCGAGGCCAACAAGACCCGCGCCTCGGTTGTCGTTATCAACCTCGACTCAACGGGTGCGGTGGATGTTGATCTCAACCCTCTTCTCAAGATGATTAGAGAATCGAGAGTGGCAATCACGACATGGATTGGGCCATCTGGCAGCGAAGCTAAGGGGAGTGCCGCAGTAATCGCAGCAGCCTCAGCGATTCTTGGAGTAGGAACCGGCGCCCATATTGGCCCTGCCTCTCCTATGCGACGCGACACCGATACTCCGAACTCTTTACAGACAAGTGCGCTACTCGCAGCAGAGGCGTTAAGAGTTGGGCGTAACGCATCGGAGTCAGAGTTGATTAGCACCAAACGCATCAACGCCAAGGATGCAACGGCATCAGGTGTCTCTGATCGTATTTGCGGTACTCGAAAGAATGGCGATGGCTGCGCAACTCTCGGAGACTTTGTTGTGCGCATAGATGGCCACGTTGCAGCGACAGCGCGAGGCCCAGTACGAATTGAGACCTCTCGTGTCGTAGGTGAAGGACAAGATCGTCGTAGGCAACCAAATCAAGATGTGCGCTTCCGCAAACTTGGTTTAGTCGGCCAGATGGAGCACACGCTTACTAATCCTTCGTTTGCTTACGTGTTGATTCTCGTGGGCCTCTCGTTAATTATGTTTGAGTTCTTTACAATCAGCATTGGCCTAGCTGGTGGTGCCGGTGCCATCTGCGTGATCGGAGCCTGCATCGGGTTCTCTCACCTGCCAGTCTCAGGATTGGGTATCGGCCTGCTCCTCCTATCAATGTTTGGATTCGCAGTCGATGTGCAGGCTGGGAAGCCAGCGGTATGGAGCGGTATAGCTACCGTCGCACTCATTGCTGGTTCCTTGATGCTTTACGACGCAGGGTCGAGCCTCAATGTTCCGTGGTGGCTCTTGATTGTGATGGTCGGAGCGACGCTGCTCTTCATGATCACTGCAATGCCGATAGCGGTACGTTCACGATTCTCAACTCCAACGGTTGGGCGCGAAGGCCTGATTGGGGAGATGGGAGAGGCCGTCGTAGCGATCGATCCTGATGGGGTTGTGCTCGTGCGCGGAGCGCCATGGCGTGCGCGTACCAACCGCGCTACGCCTATCGCGGCGGGTGACGTAATTAGGGTAAGCGAGGTTGACGGACTTGTCCTTGAGGTGGAGCCTGAAGAGGGCGCAGCGCGCGACTACCGCGAGATGCGAAAAGGGAGCGTCGGCGATGCTGGGGGTCTTAATGCTGGGGGTCTTAATGCTGAGGGTCTTGATCCAAGCTAAGAAGTCATAGATCCCCCAAAAACACCGTAAATAACAAGGTTGTTATCCAACAGCGTTCCTCTATGTGAGAAGCCATTGGTAAGGGGCTTTGGAGCCGCTGGTTTTACAGGTTGAGTTGCCTACATCTGCCCTCGATTCGATGAGCAACTACTCCGGTTCTAGGCCGCTCTTTACGTGGAGCACTAAAGGGGGATAGGTTCGACCACGAAGGCAATTAACAATTTGTCTAGAGGGAGCGCTTTCGATCGTGTCGGGCAAGATTGAATTTCAAAGCAAGACCGTAAACCAAACTTGGCAGATTAAATCCGCATGCCGCGGGCCTGAGGCAGCTCTGTTCTTTCCTCCGACCACGAGCGAGCGCCGCGACGATCGCGATCTACGCGAGCGCCGCGCGAAAGCAATATGCAGCGGGTGTGGTGTGAAGGCTGAGTGCCTCGAGTATGCACTAGAGATTCGTGAGCCATTCGGTATCTGGGGTGGACTCAACGAAATTGAGCGCCGAGGGTTGCTTCGTATCTAAGGGCTGGTCTCTAAGCGATAGCCATTGCGTAGACTGAGACGCTGTGGCATCGAGTGCAGTCTCTGACCTAGGGGTAGCGCCTCCTGCGCGCGAGGCCGCAACTGTCATGCTGGTGAGGGATGCACCTGACCTAGAGGTGTTTATGCTGCGCCGCAATCTTGGTGCACTCTGGGTAGGCGGCGCACATGTCTTTCCAGGTGGTGCAGTCGACACCGATGACCGTCATGAGCGTCTGCTCTCGCGCTGCGATGGCCCCAACGATGTAACCGCTAGCCGCTTGCTTGGTCACGATAGCGGCGGTCTTGGATACTGGGTTGCTGCGATTCGAGAGACTTTCGAAGAGGCCGGGGTACTACTTGCTCGTCATTCGGACGGTTCCTTGATAGATCCGCGTGAATCTGCATGGGGCCGTCTCGCAGAGGCCCGTGACGCATTGAATGCTGGTGACTGCAGTTTTACTGAGGTGGTCGAGTCAGAGGATCTGCTCCTTGCCTGCTCAAGCCTGATGCTCTTCTCTCACTGGATTACCCCTGTTGATATTCCGCGGAGGTATGACACTTGGTTCTTTGTAGCCGCTGCTCCGGAGGGTCATGCCTATCTTCACGATGATGGAGAGACCGTTGAGTCTGCTTGGAAGAGACCGCCGGACGCCGTTGCAGAGGCAGAGCGCGATGAGATCAATTTGATTCTCCCGACTCGCAGAAGCCTGGATGCGCTAAGTCACTTTCGCAGCACCGATGGATTGTTCAGCCATATTGAAGAGCATGCGGGAGAGGGTAACGAGCGCTTGCCAATGGTTCTTGATATTGCCGGAGGAGAGCGTCTTGTGCTTCCCGGGGAAATGACTTCGGGAGAGCGAGGGAGCTTGGGTTAGGAGCGGTTGCGATCGTCAAACGCCGCCGCTGCTGCCTCAAGAATTCGAGCGGTGCATCCAGCCATGTCGAGCGGCGGAACCAATTCATTGACGATCAGCGCAGCGAGGTCTCTAAACGCATCAGCGGCAGGGCCCACACCATCAAGCGATACAGGCTTCCCGTTGTCGCCGCCAGCGCTCACAGATGGCTCGAGAGGAATACGAGCGATTAAGGGAGCCTCGGTTCTTGCTGCGAGCGCCTCGCCCCCGCCAGACCCGAATACTGCAATGCGTTGCCCATCGGCGAGCACTAGCTCGCTCATGTTCTCTATTACCCCTGCGACCTTCATGTTGGATCGACGCGCCATGTCGGCAACGCGCACTGCAACCTGCTGCGCAGCGCGTGCTGGAGTTGTTACGACGAGCATCTCGGCCTGGGGCAAGAGGCGTGCAAGCCCCATCTGCACATCACCAGTGCCAGGGGGCATGTCAATCAAAAGGTAATCAAGGTGACCCCAGCGCACATCGGTGAGGAACTGCTCCAAAGCTTTTGTGAGCAAGAGGCCGCGCCACATGAGTGCGGTTCCTTCATCCTCAACAAGAAAGCCCATCGAGACCACCTTGAGTAGTCCATCGCCGACCTTCAATTCATTTGGCTCGATCTTGCCGTCCGTGCCACCTAGTCGCTTCGAGACCCCAAGCATTCGCGGGACTGAGAAGCCCCAGATATCTGCGTCTAGTACCCCTACGGTCAGCCCGCGGTTAGCAAGAGCAGCGGCGAGGTTTACGGTGATGCTGCTCTTACCGACCCCGCCTTTACCGCTAGCGATAGCAAGGACGCGCGCTGTCGGAGGGATCTCTGTCTCCGGCGCATCGGCCTGCGCACGCTTGCGGGCAGTATCCATAGTCCTGGCCTTCTGCTCGGCCGTCATCTCGATCCAGTCAATCGTCACTCCATCGACACCTGGGAGCGAGGCAACCTTGGAGACGACTTCTTTCTTGATTTGAGCGCGCAATGGGCACCCGAGGGTTGTCAGAACAATCTGAACGGCGACAGCGCTGCCATCGACCTTGATCTCGCCGACCATCCCAAGATCAGTAATGGGGGCTCGCAGTTCCGGGTCAATGACCCCTCCGAGAATGGCGCGCACAGTCTCAGGATCAACCCTTGAGAAGACTGGAGACTCTGAGTCAGGCATATCCATAGGTTACGCATAGAGCAGCTAGGAACCATCGCCGGGGAATGTTTTCCCCCTCAGAGGGCGACAAAGCCCTCTTTTGGGTTACTCTTGATGACAACAAAGAGGAGTCTTAAAGGGTCTCCTAGATGCTATCTAACCAATCCATTTCATAGAATCCGTTTTACTGGAGGATCAATATGTTTACTGTCACCGACGCACGAGCGCAGTTCATGCTTACGGACGCCGCCGCATCCAAGCTCAAGGAGCTAATTGATGCAGAGGCCCAAGAGGGTCTCGCACTCCGTGTCGCTGTGCGCCCGGGTGGATGCTCTGGCTTCTCCTACGAGATGTTCTTTGATGCAGATATCGCTGAGGATGATGTAAAGACCGAGCAGGCCGGCGTGATGGTTGTCGTCGATGCAGCGAGCATTCTTCACCTAGGTGGAGCATCGCTTGACTACAAAGATGGACTCCAGGGAGCAGGGTTCAACATCTCGAACCCCAATGCAGAGCGCACATGCGGCTGCGGCTCCTCCTTCTCATAACCCGCGACCCCTCAACATCGCTAGTTATTCTCACTTCACATGGTTTCGGTACA
>JBAXPT010000095.1:0-7462 GCA_037132095.1 Actinomycetes bacterium | reverse complement strand
GTCGACTCTCCAATGGTTCGATCCGGCTCGAAAAGCTGGAGCAGCGCTGCCCCCTGCGAAGGCACCCACATCAGCGGTCTCAGGCGAGGTCAATGCACGCTCTACCGGCCCAGCCATTTTACCAACAAACTCGGGATCGATAATTGCTGGGAGAAATACAACTCCCTCTTTAGCAAAGGTCAGTATTTCATCGCGGGTAACCGACCGTAGCGCTTCAGGTATCTCAATAGTCACGAGTGGAAACGTAGCGGCATTCTGCGCAGCCCTGCAACCAACGCAGGCCGCGAGCGACGCTATGAGGTCACACAGGAGCCTTGATGATCCTCGCAATGAGCACCACTAGTACAACTAGCGATAGCGAGGTCTGCACCATCATCAACACCTTTACGGGGCGTCTACGAACTCCTTCAAGCGTTGGGCCAAACGTCGACTGAGTGTTGAACGAAAGCGACAAATAATCGACCCACCGAGGAGGGTCGTCTGGGCGTAATGCATCGGGAGGAAAATCAAAAGCACCCCCCCTTAAGTAGGCATCGGCCAGCATGTACCAGAGCGAGAAGATCAACATATTCGAGGCAAATAGAAGCCCCAAATCAATAATCAGTCCGGTCTGGCTTGCGTTCTGGAGGGTTGGAGTTATAACAAGGAGCGACATGTTTTGAAGCACATTGAGTGTGGCTATCACGAGGTAAACAACTAATAGCGCAGGGGGAAACCCTTTGTCTTGGCCCTTTGCAACCCTTGAATGGTGATGAATTGCATGCCCTAAACCTACGATAACCACGACTACGAACAAAAAATCACCGGCGAGTGAGAGCGCTTTAATGAGGTCGCTGTTCCCGGATACTCCCCCATTGACAATTACCTCTACTCGTCGCCCCAGAACGAAGTCCATAATCTGCACCACAACAATTACTGCACCAAAAACGAGAATCGAGACGGGGTGGCGACGATGCTCGGGCAACTCTGAGGCATCCACAGGTAGAGGGGGTACCGGTACTACCGATTCATTCATCTTGAAGATGCTCCTTTATCCATGCAGATAAAAATTTTATGCGATTGGCGAAACTCCACGATTCCGCTAGAGACTGCGCTCCCGTACAATAGACAAAAGCAGAGAGCAGCAGGATGAGATCTTCAAGAATTACTAGTGCCAGTCTTGCAATCCTTTTTATATCCACTCTTGCCCTAGGTGCTTGCTCATCAAGTAGCGACACCGCGGCAAAAGCAACGACGACTACAAAAAAAGCAGCGAACCCGGGGGATGGCTCCGAGATAGTGGTTGGCGGCTCAACGCCTACAACTCTTCCCCGCGAAGCCACATACCGGATCGGCCTCGAGGGCCCGCTCACCGGTGACCAAAGAGAGACTGGTATTGGAATGCTGCGCGGTGCGCGCATGGCTGCAAAGGAACTCAACGCCAACGGCGGAGTCCTAGGCAAGCAAGTAGTAATTGTTCCGATCGATGACAAAGCAGACCCAGTTGCTGGAGTCGCAGCGGCTAACGCAGCGATCGCTGCAGGGCTAGACGGAGTCGTAGGGCCTTACAACTCTGGCGCCGGTCTGCAGACCCTTCCTCTCTATATTGCTGCGGGGCTTGTGCCGATTCGCCTTACATCCTCGGACCAAACGGCTGGCCTTGGATTTACGCTCCAGCCGATGACATCGCAGATTGCACCTGTAGCCGCCGAGACTGTGACGGGTTGGCTTGGGGCCAAGAGCGTTGGAATAATTTTTGACTCGACTCAGGCATATACATTGGATGCCGCAGCTGCAATGAAAGCTCTTTTTACAGCAGCCGGAGTGAAGATCACCTCGTACACGCCGATCAAGCCTGGTAAGAAGAATTACAGCGCTGTCGTTGCGAAGGTTGCTCGCACCAAACCCGATGTGATTTATGTCGATACCTACTACCCAGAGGGTGGGCTGATCGCAAAGGAGATGTTCAAAACCAAAGTGAAGGCTCAGTGCCTCGCTGATTTCGGAGCGTACGACAACGGATTCATCCCTGCGGCCGGCGTTAAGGCTGCCAAGAAGTGCCCAGTGCTTGGAGTACCCGCCCCATCAGACTTCCCTGGTGCCGGTTCGTTAATTGCGACATATAGGAAGCTTTATAAGGCCGCACCTGGAGCATGGACTCCATATGCATATGACTCGCTAAATGTCTTGGCCGCAGCCGCATCAGTCGCAGGTGGTTTTGAGGCTAAGGGACTTACTACCGCTCTCAACGGCACTAAGCGTTTCTCGGGATGGACTGGTCGTGTCGCGTTCGAGGCGAGCACCGGGAACCGCATCCCTGCGCCGATCACTGTTGACCTTGCCAATTCGCGAGGAGAGTTCCACATCGACAAAGCCTGGGCGGAGTTCACAAACTTCGGAGAGTGACCTTCGCAAGTTAAATTCACTTGCACGGCTCCTCACTCTGGAGTGCCGGGGCGTTTAGGTCAAGTTTTACTCTAGGCCTTTCCCTGACGGCCCCTCCACTAGAGATCACGGCTCTCCGCGTTAGTCTCTGGCAACCACTCAATTCTATTGGAGCAGAAATGACCGACGTGATCGCCCCCCAAGACGCCCCTGCTGCAGACGCGGCGAATCCCTCGGTGGCTCCTGCTGCGCCCGATGCAACGGAGACGAACCACCATCGAGTCAGATTCAGCATGCGCGCCAAGATGCTGCTCGCATTCGTTAGCGTCTTCACGGTCATCTTCGTTCTTCTCGGAGTGCTCACAGTTAACGAGGTCGTCGGTCAGGCTGAGAAGCAACTAAAGAAGCAGAACCGCGAGACCGCCATCGGAGCCGCAAAACTAATTAGCGGCGATGACATGCTCAAGCTTCAGCAGGAGATACCCGTCGGAGTTCCATCAAAATTCTTCCCGAAGAACTTCCCGACAAACAACGCCCTCTACCGCAAACTTTGTCAGCAGCTTGTTGATCTCCGAACGGCTGTCCCTAACGCATCTCCATATACATTCTTCCAGGACCCTAAGACTAAAAAACTCCTTTGGGAAACAACCTATGTATACGACCCGCCAGAAGATTGGGCAGCGCCGTTCCGAGGCGACGTCACGGAGCTGGTTGGACCTGAGACTGGTCTCACGTACCAGCTCATGCTCAAGTCGGTCAATCAAGTCGTTGACCAGCCCCCATACGCAGAGTCTTCTGGTAAAAGGTGGGAGTCAACATATGCACCAATTAAGGACTCCAAAGGCAACAACGTCGCCGTCCTAGGTGTCGACTTCGCCATGGACTATGTAGACCAAGTGCACAGCGAGGCGATTAAGGGAATTCTGCCAATTCTGCTTCTGAGCTACGCAGTACTGATCATCATGGTCTTGGTGCTTGCAACTTGGCTCACACGCCCGCTTAAGCGACTCACCGTCGCTTCACAGCGCATAGCAGATGGTGATTACGAGACCGAGATGGATCAACCCTCTACGTCTCGCTTTGCCGATGAGATGGCTGTGCTCTCTGCCACATTCGCACTCATGGTTGAGAAGGTCCGCATACGTGAGCGCAACTTGGCCAGTCAGGTCCGCCGACTCACAGTGCAGATTGATGCGAAGAAGCGTGAGCAGTCCGTGGCCGAGCTCACCGACTCTGACTTCTTCTCCGACATTCTCGAGAAGGGCAAGGCATTACGCGAAGGCTTCGTCGCCGAGGTAAAGCCTGAAGGCTCCGCCGATGAGGCGACTGACGCCCCAGGAGAGACTGAGTCCTAGCAACTTAGACACATTTAGCAATACAAACTGCTGAGAGGAGAGGCGTTAGCGCCTCTCCTCTTTGTATCTGTGGGCTCACAGGGCTGAGGCGACTGGACTGAGGCCCTGGATCGGGAGTCACCGAAGCAACTAACCGACCCCCGCAAAGCGATCGCTCGATGCACGCTTATGTTCGCTCTACCGTTCTACAGAACTGCGTGAGCAATTCTTACCTCTCAGCGAGACGCTTTCTACGCTTCAGGTGAGGGCTAAGTAGTGCATCTGCCCAACTCCTAATTGCGACGCGCGACGCAGGTATCGCTGTCAGCGCGAACACTGCAGCTAACGCTGGGGCCACTATCGGAGCGTCAAAAGCGCGAGCGATACCAAGTATCCCTCCAGCTGTTATCAATCCGATCCCATATGGCACCAAGTCAACAATGAATGAGACTCTCGCTCGGCGTTGATCCGGCACCAAAGCCATGGCTGCACGACGAGCAACGTCATCGATGCTCCACCACGGAACGCGCCAAGCAACGATTCCGATCAGCATCACTCCAAGGAGGTCGACCTGAACCCCAGCAACAATGATCACGCCACCAATAAGTGTGGCTATTGGAAGCAAGGCAAGCGAGCCAGGAATATCGAGCTTCTCCATAGTCTTTGTGACAGCGGATCGCTGAAGAATCCAGCAGATTATGAAGACGAATAGAAGCGTCGAACCGTAAAGGATCTCTACTTTCGATTCAGAACCTTTTGCCCAGTCGGCTGACTGAGATAGGAATGTTCCCTCCAGGGCTGATCCGGCCACGAAGACAAGCGAAGACGTAATAAAGATCGCTCGAAATGCTTTCACGCCGCCAACAAAGTCCCAAGCGCTCTTGACCGACTCCTGAATATTCTCCTGCTCGCCGTGGCTCTGGTTGAGCGCACGTCCTTTCAATGATCGCGGCAAGAAAATCGCAAGAGCAATCAACCCAATTGGGCATGCGATTAAAAGCGTGTAGAGCGGGATGTCGAGTTGAGTCAAGAGCAGCGGAGCAAACGATGCAATAACTAGACCGACAAATTGCCCTGCGTAGCGCCACGTGATTACCCAAGGAAATACGCTGCGGCTCTCCGCTGCATTGAATAGATCACCGAGCATTGCCCAGACAATCAGAGGCAGGAGAAAGTTCATCTGCTCAGCGAGGATGCAGGCCAAGCCTGTTCCAATAATGCTTAACTTCTCGCTTGGATTAGCGATCAAGACCAAAGCGATGATGAACACGACTCCGTACCCAAGTGCAACTCGCACGAACGCTTTCTGGCGATCAATTCGGTCAATCCACGTAACCTGCGCGAACGCAACCAAAATGAGTCCAAGGCCCCCAAGCGGGTAGATAATTACTAGACCTTGAAGCCCGGTTAAGTGGATGAATCGAGAAGCAGCAACGATCTCAGCGATGAAACCGAGAGCGAATACGGTAGATAGAGCAACTGTCAGTGAGAACGCCCTGTCTCGCAGGTGATGGCCGTGCTGCGATCCCTCCACGCCAGAGAGGCGTTGCCCGGAGGCCTCCACGCCAGGTTCGCCCTCCGATGAAGCACGCTGCGCTGGGCGCGCAAACGCACCAAAGGGATCATCTCCCGCTTCGGTAGTTGCGCGGGGTTTCGGCTTAGAGGCAGCAAACCCCCACGGATCTTCTTCTGGCGGTTTAGATGTTGAGTCATTCACAGCGAGGATGATACAAGTATCAGGAGCCGGGGCCGTACACTAGCGATCGTTGATGCCTTATCCGGAGAGTTTTACCGCTTCTCTCACTTCTAAAATCGGATCAAAGAACCTAGAGATGGTGCAGTTCAAAGCAATAGCCGACTCGGCTGACACAAAGGTCCTAGGGGACCTGAAGTCGGTATTCAGATCCTGCTTCCCGGAGTACGAATTCTTCCTAAATGACATCGACGAGAATTTTGTAGAACCACAGCGTCGAGGAAATCTGATCGTCCACCAGGTCGTCGCCTATGCAGATGACGAGCCTGCAGGTGTGCTGATCCTCCATACCAATATCGCTAGAAGCGTCACGCTGATTCACTTTCTCGGGGTTATACCAAGTCTGCGCGGACCAATACCTGGAGAGCGCTCCATCGCACGTCGCTTAGTGGCAGAGGCAGTCAGGCTTTTAGAGGCTGATGCCAAGACGCATGGCATCAGCATTATCCATGGACTAATTGCCGATGCGATCCCAGTAGCACTTGATTCTTGGATACGCCTCGGCTTCACCCCAGTCTGCATCGAGTTCGCGGAGCCAGAGCATGGGCGAGAATGGGCAAAGTATGGAGGGCCGCGGCTCCACAAATTGAGTCTGGTGGCGCTCCTTTCTACAGCACCTACTTCATCCCCCGACCAAGTTATGAGAGCCGGGGCAGGGGCCTACCTAATCGACCACCACCAGCTCCCTCTAGACAACCCAAAGGTGCTTGAGCTGCTCGGCGAGGACTTGGACTCGAGATTCGAGAATCAAATAGCCCCGTAATGGGCGTCACGCGGGGCGACAGGGTAGAGTCCCATCCGGACGAAACAGGCATGGCCAATCGTGGCCAATCAGAATAGGAATAGGACTAACAATGACCACAGTGATCTCTATACACTCCTTTCGCGGCGGAACCGGCAAGAGCAACACCACTGCAAATGTCGCAGCGCGCTTAGCCGCAGAAGGAAACAGAGTCGCTGTAATCGACACTGACATCCAGAGCCCCGGGGTTCATGTCATCTTTGGTTTCGAAGACACACCAGAGCCCACGCTCAACGACTACCTATGGGGTCGCTCCTCCATCGCTGAGGCTGCGCACGAGATTACTGATCGCGTATCTATGGACATGACCGTCGCTGATGGCGGAAAGCTCTGGCTCATCCCATCAAGCATCAAGCCTGGCGATATTGCTCGCGTTCTTCGCGAGGGTTACGACGTCGGAACATTGAACGATGGTTTTCGCACCGCCTCCAAGGACCTCAACCTCGATTACCTATTAATCGACACACACCCAGG
The DNA here is from genome assembly GCA_037132095.1 of Actinomycetes bacterium. Taxonomy (GTDB): domain Bacteria; phylum Actinomycetota; class Acidimicrobiia; order IMCC26256; family IMCC26256; genus IMCC26256. Next base: position 735 of record JBAXPT010000095.1, on the reverse strand, counting down.
TCTTAACGAAGAGACTCTTCTCTCCTTCACGATTAGCGACGTGCTTCTCCTTCTGCTTCGCCCGGACCGTCAAGACTTCCAGGGAACCGCAGTGACCGTCGATGTTGCACGCAGACTTGATGTCCCTAATCTCTTCCTCGTTCTTAACAAAATCCCTTCAAATGTAGATGTTGACGACCTACGCGAGCAGATGACCGCTGCATACGGAGCTGAGACGGCCGGATTCCTTCCTCTTGCTGAAGAGGTTGTTGAGAACGCATCAGGTGGCCTCTTCTCCCTCACATCGCCAGACCACCCGTGGTCACAGGAGATCGGCAAAATCGTCGCTCGCATTCAGGCCAACTAGTCAACCCGCAAGAGCATTAGAGAGCGGAGGCTCAGCATGTCTTCACCGTCAGATTTTGGGGCATCAGACTCAGGATCATCAGGCTTTGAATCAGAGCCCATGCTCGGAGTCGCCGACTGGACTGAACTCCCCACCGACGAGAGGCGCTGCCTCCGCTGGATGCTGCGCACTGGAGAGGTAACCACGCTTCAAACATCCGAGGAGCTCGGAATGGATGAAGACGCTTCGCGAGTAGTACTTGAAGCCCTAGTTGCGAGAAAGCTTGCAGTATTCATAGACGAGAAGATTGTCTACGTGGGCAACGTCGGAAGGCGAACTGCTCGCTTCAAGCCAGGCGGCATGTGGGACGCGTTGGCCGACAAGTTGATCGACGACTGAACAACCGGCAA
>JBAXPT010000094.1:0-7492 GCA_037132095.1 Actinomycetes bacterium | reverse complement strand
CAGAGTGAGAACGCGGCCTCGGGGTCTTCGTCCGCTACAACGATGGCGCCAGCCCACCCCGCCTTAGGTTCTTGCTGTGTTGCAACGGCCGCATTCGAGACGGCTTTCCATGCGTAGCCGGCGAGATCAAGAGTCTGGGCTAGTAGCGCTGGGGCTGGGTCCGGAAAGACGAGTATTGGTTCCATCATCGTTGCTTAGATAGAGGAGAGGTAACGGTCGAGTTCGAACTGAGTTACTTGCTGGCGGTAAGAGTTCCATTCGTCGCGTTTGTTTCGAATGAAGTACTCGAATACATGCTCTCCGAGCGCCTCTTTAACTAGCTCGGAGCCCTCCATGATCGTGACCGCCTCGTCCAGCGACTGAGGAAGGGATCCGATTCCTGCTGCCTCTCGAGCCTCGTCACTCATCTCCCAGATGTTTCGGGTGGCCTCCGGCGGGAGTTCGTAGCCCTCTTCGATGCCTTTCATGCCAGCGGCAAGCATCACTGAGAATGCGAGGTAAGGGTTGCATGCAGGATCAGGGGATCGGAACTCAATGCGTGTTGAGTCTTCTCTGCCGCGCTTGGCAGGCGGAACTCTTACTAATGCTGATTCATTATTGCGCGCCCACGATACGTAGGTCGGAGCCTCGTAACCAAGTATCAATCGCTTGTAAGAGTTGACTGTCTGGTTTGTAACGGCGGTTATCTCGCGTGCGTGGCGAAGAAGGCCTGCGATGAAGTGTTTTCCAGTCTGAGAGAGCCCAAATTCGTCGCTGGGGTCTGCAAACGCATTTACGCCGTCTTTCTCGAGAGACAAGTGGCAGTGCATCCCAGATCCAAAGGCTCCCTGAATTGGCTTAGGCATAAAGGTTGCGTAGACGCCGCCGTCACTCGCTACCTGCTTGACGATCAATCTAAAAGTCATGATGTCATCTGCCATGGAGAGTGCATCTTTGTAGCGCAGATCGATCTCGTGCTGACCAGGCCCATTCTCGTGGAATGAGTACTCAACTGGAATGCCCATGTGCTCGAGCATCGTGATTGTGTGTCGCCGCAGTTCGCTAACCATGTCGGTATGCGTCAGGTCGAAGAATCCTGCGTTGTCGACTGGATCTGGGAAATCCGAGGAGTGGAAGTAATAGAACTCCATCTCCGGGCCAACAAAGAATGTGTAGCCCTTCTCGCGCGCTGCAATGAGGTTTCGACGAAGCACGTGGCGCGGGTCGCCAGGGAACGGATCGCCGTTGAAGTGCTGGATATCGCAGAACATGCGCGCAGTGGGTGCATCGGAACCGCGCCACGGGACGATCTCGAATGTGTTCGCATCAGGGACGGCGAGTACATCAGATTCCTGGATTCTGCTATATCCCTCAATTGCAGATCCATCGAATGTCATACCTTCTTCGAGCGCTGTCTCTAACTCCGCTGGCGTGATAGCAAAAGACTTAAGAGACCCGAGCACATCGGTAAACCAGAGGCGAACAAATCGAACCCCTCGCTCCTCGACGGTGCGTAATACGTATTCAGCCTGTGGTTCCATGGCGCCATTCTGTCAGACCTGACCCGTTTTCCTCCGGGGGTAACAGTTTCTCGCTCGAAATCTCAACAGCACCTGCCTTGTGGGCTCGGAGAAGGCGAGTAATTCCTTAAACTTTTCTAATAATGTCCTAACAATGAACCAATTTTCGCGACTGCGATTCTTGCGCTCCGAACTCTACGGATAGCGTTTCCCGGATGAGAAAACCCTTGAAGCTCGTTAACTTGACCATCATCTCCGTGCTCGCAGCCTCGAGCCTGGTTGCGCTCAGTGGCCCGGCCGCAGCGAATAAGGCATCAGCCCCGAAGATCACCTCTAATGCTCCGGCCCCTGGCGCTAAGCGTCTGCACTTCAAGGTTGGGCCATTCGAGATCTTGCCCGGCCAGAACAGCATTGACTTCACGCGAGGGATCCCGCAGCCAAAGGTCGATGGATTCGTTACCGCTATTAGACCAAACCTGCGCAGGGCTGATGGAACGATCCCCGCTGTCGATGTGATTCACCTGCATCACGGTGTCTGGCTCAATTTCAGCAATAAGGATGCGACGGCAGCGACTCCAGAGCGCTTCTTTGCTGCAGGCGAGGAGAAGACGGCGACAATCCTCCCCGATGGATTCGGCTATCCGTATAAGACAACTGACCGATGGATCTTTAACTACATGCTCCACAACTTGCTGGCAAAGAAAGATGTTGTATGGGTTACATACGACGTTGACTTCATCCCTGCATCCTCTAAGGCTGGAAAGTCCATGATTCCAGCGCGGCCCATCTGGATGGATATTCAGAACGGTGGGGTGTACCCCGTCTTCGATGCGCATAAGGGAACGGGAACGGATGGGGTATTTACCTACCCCGACCAAGCAACCAACCCATACCCCGGTAAAGCGCTCAACGAGTGGACTGTAGATCGCGACATGGTCTTGGTCGCCGCGGGTGGTCACCTGCATCCAGGCGGTCTCTATAACGACCTATGGCTCAAACGCGATGGTGCGACAGTTCCAAAGGACGGAGCTAAACCTGGTTCGCCAGATACTGCACATCTCTTTAGGAGCAACGCGTTGTACTACGAGCCAGCCGGAGCAGTCTCGTGGGATGTAGCGATGACGGTGACTCCTCAGAATTATCGCGTTGATCTCAAGAAGGGTGATGTGCTTGAGACGACCGTTGCCTATGACACCTCAGAGGCGTCTTGGTATGAGTCCATGGGCATCATGGTGATCTGGGCCGCCGATGCAGCAGACGTTAAGGGACGCGTCACGGATCCATTCACAAATGTCGTGCGCACAAAGGGAGTGCTCACCCACGGTCACCTTCCAGAGAACAACCACCACGGAGGCAAGCCAGCTCCAAAAGACTTCGTTAATGCGCTCAAACTCCCTAACCAAGTTGAGCAGGTAACGAATATTCCGATAGAGAATTTTGTTTATTCGCGTGGCGACCTAACGGTTGCAGATTCGATTCCAACGGTAAAGCAGGGGCAGAGCATCACATTCGATAACTCAATTGACGCTCCGCTAGCGAATGGGATTTGGCACACGATTACTGCCTGCAAGGCTCCGTGTAATCGCTCAACAGGCATTGCCTACCCGAGAGCAAATGCAGATGTTCAGTTTGATTCAGGAGAGCTTGGTAAAGCGGGCCCGCCAACGGCCAACCGCCTTACTTGGGATACCCCAAGTGACCTCGCCACCGGTACTTACACATATTTCTGCCGCGTGCACCCATCGATGCGAGGGGCATTTAGAGTCGTGGCCCAATGAAGAAACGAAACTTATTTATTGGGTTAGGTGTCTTAGCCATTGCTTTGATCGCTGGTATCAGTTGGTATGTGTTGAGTGGCGATGAGCCGAGCGCACCGTCGCTTCCCGAGAGAGCTTCAGGGGCGACGGGTCCAGGTAGTGCGGATGGCGAGTGGAGAATCTCCGAAGGTTCCTTCGTTGGCTATCGCGTTTCAGAGCGATTTATCGGCGAGATCATCGACAAAGACGCGGTCGGGCGCACCTCTGATGTGACCGGAGGTCTTAACGTCTCAGGTCTTGAGGTATCTAATCTGGAGATCGAGGCGAATACAACAACGATTAAGAGCGATCGCGTGCCTCGAGACAGCTACCTCGCATCGAACGCTCTAGAGACTTCAGCATTCCCAACCGCGAAGTTTCTAGTTGACGAGCCATTTAATCTCGATGCCAAACCCGTTCGCGGAAGCAAAATCACGTTGACGCTTCAGGGAATGCTCACTCTCCATGGCCAGACACGTAGCCTCGCAATTCCCATTGAGGCTCGTTGGAACGGTGCAACAATCGACGTAGTTGGAGCGGCCCCAATTACCCTCGCGGATTATGGAATTACAACTCCAAGCACACCGATTGTCTCAGTCGCGGGCACCGGGAGCCTTGAGATTCAGCTAATACTGCGACGTAGGTAGACGCTAAGGCTCCGCTCCCCATAGGGTGTAGGTATCAAACCACTTCTTGCCTCCGAGATCATTGCTGGAAACAAGCGATACCGGCGCGCTCCTATTCTCGCGATAGCAGCAGCCTCGATGCTCCTAGTTGGTTGCTCGGGGGGGAACTCCGGGGAGCCGGCCGCTGGGTCTGATAAGACAACTACCACCAGCCGATCCAATAAGCAGTCAAGTTCTACAGGGGCCACAGGCTCCTCAGGTGCAACCTACGCAACTGGAGCGGCAGGTGCATCGACAACCTCCACTACCGCTCGCAACGGATCCACAACAACTAAAGCCTCATCCTCAGATACTCCAGCTGATCCCGCAACAGTCTCGACAACTAGAGCCGCAGTTACGACAACGACGCGGGCATCAGTTACTACGACGACGGCTGCACCGACAACCACGACTACACGACCAGTGGTGCCAGGAGCTGCTGCGGTATCGGTCTCGAAAGGCCCTTCAACAACAGGCTGCGCGTCCGGTAGCGCATGCGCATACCTTGACGTGCTGCTCACGAACTTTACACCCGGGCAATCAGTAACGGTTCAGTGCTCAAGCACCTCGGGCAACCCAGGGTCGTTTAGTGCAACAATTGGGCCCGATGGTTCTTTCAATACTGGGTTGATTTCTCCATGTAAATACGGGGTTGCAGGTCAGTATGTATATGCAACGGTCGGAACTGTGCACTCAACTCACGTAAAGTGGTAGCGGCGAGCATTCCATAGAAGAAGTGTCTTATAACGACTGCGATTTGTCGAATGTAATAGGGGAAATAATGAACATAAAAATGATGAGACTTCGATCAGCGATTGTTGGCACGGCACTCCTTGCAGGGGTAATCGCCCCGATTGCGACTGCTGCCCCAGCCTCTGCGACTACCTCTCTAGTCTCGATTGGAGACTCATCGGCCGTCGAAGGCAATGTCGGCAAGGGAAGGTCGATCGCTTTTCCAATTACCCTCGACGCACCCACGACCGTGAATGTGACCGTTGACTGGATGGTTCAACTCGGCACCGCTAGTGCGACGGACGTTAACGACTTTGGTGGCGGCTTCAAAACCGCGACTATTCGCGCCGGAACGGTTGAGGCGTTTGTAAATGTAACCATTTATGCAGACGCTCTCGTTGAGAGTGACGAGACCTTCCAAATTCACATCCTCGGTGCAACCAACGCCTCTCCTGACGACCATATGGCCGTCGGAACCGTGATTGATGATGACTCTGAGTCGACCGCCACCCCAATTTTGGCCGCTGGTGGCGGCAGTGTGCACGAGGGCAATTTAGGTATGAGGCAGGGAAAAATCTGGGTAACGCTCTCAGCGCCTTCGCTTACGACAGTCTCAGTCGTTGCAACGCTTACAGGCACAGGAGTCGGGACCGATTACAAGGCATTCGCCAAGACGCTTACGTTTCTACCCGGGCAGTATAAAAAAGTAGTTGCACTCACGATCTATCCAAACGTTTTAACCGGGGGAGATCGAGTAATCACTTTGGTGCTTTCTGGTGCAACAAGTGGCGTGAACGTCATGACTGCGTCGGTTGAGAGCATAATCGTCGACGAGGAGTCCTCAAGTCTGATTACGTCGATCGACGATCCTCGCCTTACCGCCGAGCAAGTGCTCCGAGCGCAGGCACTTATTGATGCCTCGACAGCGGCGATGGCGCAGTATGCCGGCTTCGTCGGGCAGGCAGCTCTGCGATCAGCTTTAATTCAGCGTGGGTATACCTCGATAGGGGACAGCTCCACAGGCTTTGAGCACTTCCTAAACCCCGTGTACTATTTCGATGGTATTGAACTCGATGCAACCAAGATTGAGTCGGTTGTTCTTCAGCGCCAGTCTGATGGTTCATGGGTTCTTGGATCTGCGATGTACATGCTCAACCATGGCGATACCATGGCGAATGTCCCTGAGATCGCAGGGACCTTTACCACTTGGCACGATCACCAGAATCTCTGCTGGAACGGCTTGCAGGTCGTTGGGTTTGTTGTTAATGGCGTCTGTACCTCGGGAGAATTTCGCGCAACTCCCCCAATGATTCATGTCTGGATGACAGCACAGGTCTGTGGGCCCTTCTCCGGGATAGAGGGTGTCCATGGTCAATCCTGCAGCCACTAACAAGATGAAACGGGTTTCAGCTCTGAGGTAATTAACCCTCTAGGGGAACTGCTATTTGCTCGCTAGGGGAACCTGCGCGGGCGTTACGCAGTCCGTCGATAGAGACTGCCAACAGCGCTAACCAAGCAACAGCAAAGCCGGCCAACCTCCATGGGGGCATGGGCTCGGAGTAGAGCGCAACCCCTAGCGCAAGGTTGATAGTAGGGACGATGTACTGAAGCCATCCGAGAGTTGAGAGAGCAACACTCTGAGCGGCGCGTGCGAAGAGGAGAAGCGGTATTGCCGTGGCTACTCCAGCAAACGCGATTAATTGTGTCTGGGTACTTGTCGCACCATTAAGTGCGCCGTCTCCGAATCCTTGTTGAGCAGAGAGGGCAAGAATCGCGAGTGGGAGCAGCACGAGTGCTTCGCTCGTTAGGCCAATGAGTGGGCCAAACGGAACGCGCTTTTTAAGTACTCCGTAGAGAGTCCAGGTAAGTGCAATGAGGACTGCGAAAACTGGTGGACGGCCATAGCCAAATGCCAGTAGTGCAACACTCAGCGCTGCGAGCCCAATAGCGCATCGCTGCACAAATCTAAGGTGCTCATGAAGAATCAGCGCGCCTGCAAGCACGAGGCCGAGTGGGGATAACAAATAGCCCAGAGCAGCATCCACAACGCGATCATGTGTTACGCAGAACACGTAGATGGTCCAGTTCGTTGCGAGTGCGATTGCTGCAAGCGATGTGCGCGCAAATATTTGAGGCGATACGAGCGGCCGCAATGATCGCCACGATCTAGTTACGAATACAACTGCGCCGAGAAGTACAGCGGAGCCAACGATGCGCCAACCAATTAGAGAGAACGCATTGATGCCGCTCATCGCGTGCCAGTAAAGAGTTAGGAGGCCCCAGATGACGTACGCGCTAACTCCCGAGATGACGCCGTTACGGTGCCGATGTTCATTACCCATTGAATTACCCACTGCTATGCCTACGGTAATACCCATGACGATTTGTCAGAACTTGTTACCAGCAATCTAAAACACTAATTACATCTATGTAGTTGTCCCAGCCGTTGTTTACCCTACGACCTAATGCAAACAGGGGATAATTCGCTGACTCCAATTTCCGATACACCTAATTCTCGGGCGTCCAGTTCTAATCTTTCAGCGAGCTCATTCTCGCCGCATGCGATGGACGCCTCGGTGCTCGTCGTATCCAATGACCCTACGGTCAGAGCTGTGCTAGTTGCACTATGCCGCAGTATCTCTCCAGCGCGTGTCACGGGTGCAAGTGTGCTCCCCTCGAATTCATCTGCGCATGGTGCAATCCTTGTAATCGTCGACCCTGGTGATGGTAGCCAAGGAGTTGCGCGCACCATTCTCGGTGCCGCGGTGTTCTCCGCCCCAGTTCTTGTCATCCCTCCGGC
>JBAXPT010000093.1:0-7585 GCA_037132095.1 Actinomycetes bacterium | reverse complement strand
CAAGCGAATCGGGCCCGCCAGAGCAAGCTACGACAACCGGCGCCTCGAGTGAGTCTCTCTCGGCCCATGCGCTCAGGGCCGCGGCATCGCCAAGATCCGGCGGTGCCTGCATAGACCTCAGCGGCCTCGGGTTTTGAGTCGAACCACTTTGAAGTAATAGCTAACGCCTAGCAGGGCAGCAATCCCCAGGAAAGATAGAAATAGAACCGGCGCAATCCAGTAGTGCCAGGGCATCGCCTCGCCGATGACTAACGGAGATGCGCCTGCGGGGGCCGCTGCGATTAACAACGCAGTGATTGAGATAATTGAGATTCGCAGCGACTTCAAATTGGGCTCCTATCAGGGTTACTTCCGTTCCTATCGTAGAGCGAGCGATGCCCCCAAGACTCAATTGCAGTCGGCGGGTATTAAAAGTCTCTCCCCAAGATGCTCGACTGAGAACCCCTGAATTCGTTATCTCTGGCCTATCCCCAATATCGCCTGAGCATTAGCCGCCTTATGGCAGTCTCCGAGGGGTTATTCGGCGCCGCTGCGCTCGGCAGCGATTAAGGCAAGGATCCGGCCCTGAAGCTCTGGTGGTAGCACCTCGGCTGAGCGCTGGGCCACGGAGGCGCGCAGCACTACCTTGAACTCCATGCCGTTGCTACAGGGGGTGCACTCGCTCAAATGAATTGAGACCGCCCTGCTGCGCCAAAGGGTCAACTCGCCATCCATATAGGAGTAGATCTGCTCCCTGATCTCGTAGCAGTTCATGCTTGTTGTCTAGTCCCTGAGCTCTTGCTGCCCGATCCAGATTGAGAAATAAATATCCAAGACCTATCCCCGCTTAAGTCCAGAGCGTTCATGGCGACTGCGCTGATAGCTGGAGTTAGCCCATCGGGCGACTCCTTAAACGACTCCTTAAACACTGACTGACTCCGGTTCAGGGTTGGGCTCCACTAGACCGCGTTCTACGGCTAGAGAGAACAACGCCACCTCAAGGCGTTTTCTTCCCCTAGAGAGGCGACTCATCACCGTACCGATGGGGATATCAAGAATCTCAGCTATCTCTCGATAGGAGAATCCATCAACATCTGCCAGCAGGACCGGCTGCTTAAAGTCATCAGGTAGAGCATCGAGTGCAGCCTTGACCGCAGCATCGGTGATTGACTCCATAACGATGGACTCAGGCGTTACATCGGATGCTGCCTTCTCTAATCCGCCGATTCTTTGATGAAGTGCCCACTCGCCCATTGAGTCGATGTCTCTTGTCTCGGGCCGCCGCTTCTTGGCCCTGTATCCGTTTATATAGCTATTGGTAGCTATTCGGTAGAGCCACGCTCGCAGATTTGAACCGCTCTCAAACCCTGCAAAACCTCGATAACCCTTTAAAAATGTCTCCTGAACAAGGTCCTCGGCATCGGCTTTATCGCTGGTGAGCCTCAGCGCATGCGCGTATATCTCTCCTGCATACTGCATCGCTTGAACCTCGAAATCTTCCTGATTAGCCACTGCCCTAGAAGTTACAGCCACCCTGGGACATTCATACTGCGATTTATAACCAGGCCCAACGCCTAGAGGCTGGAGGCGGCGTGCCTTGTGGCCATTCAAGTTCCCGCAATATCTCTGCACGCCAGTAGCCGCGGAGTGCATGATGTAGTGGATGCAGCGATTAACCGAGTTGACAGATCAGACCATTGTGTTGCGGCCCGTAACCACATCTCATGTCGATGACCTCACAGACTCAGTTCAATCTTCCTTCGAGGCGCTCTCCCCGTGGATGCCTTGGTGCAGAAGCAACACCGGCCATGCCGAGATGGCAGAGTTTGTTCGCGGCGCACGCAGGGCACGCCAAATTGGGAGCGAGTACCACTTCGCTATCCAAGATGCCCTAGGGGGTGGATTCCTAGGAATGTGTGGGATTACTCGGGTCCAAGAGAGAGTGAAGAGCGCCGAACTCGGATACTGGCTGCGCAGCGACTCCAACGGAAACGGCTACGCAACTAAATCAGTGAGGCTTTTAGCGAGTTGGGCCTTTGAAGAGTTGAGTCTCGAGCGCATAGCGATCATCGCCGCTGTCGCAAATGTCGCTAGCCAAGCAGTAGCAACCAGGGCAGGTGCAACGCGCGAGGGAGTATCTCGTAACGGTTGCGTCATCGGCGACGGCTCACAAAGCGACGCCATTACCTTCTCTCTGATTCGTTCCGACCTCAACTCTGGATCAGCGAAGATCGAGCCTCCAAAACAGGTTGAGGGCATCTAGGCGCTGACGGAGGATCCACCGCGGGGCTGCGTGTAACATCAGACCTGTAGCCGGGGTAGCTCAGTCGGTAGAGCAGCTCACTCGTAATGAGCAGGTCAGGAGTTCGAATCTCCTCTTCGGCCCCAAATCAATTTGCCGATGTTGGCAGATTTAATATCAGCCGCTCAAGCAAGAGCGCCTCTGTTGGGGTAGACGAGCAGGCCTTACGAGCCTTTACGACTGCATCTAATCCGGCGGTTGCATCTCGCGTGCTCATGCTGAGCGGGGCACGATCAATATTTAGCGGTGGCGCATCCGGCGCGAGTGCATCTCTATATACCGACTCGATTGCTGCCAACCCCTCAAGGAGCGCATCCGTGCGTGACCGCCTAAGCATGCGCTTCTGTCGCTCCTGCATACGCTTTCGCATGGCTTGAGCGGTACGCGCTGCGTAGCCCATGCGATCTATCTCCGCATCCGCCTCTCCAATCTCGCGTGCTTGCTCTTCCTCGACCTTTGAGACGGCATCGTCTAATACGGATGTGAGCCCTGCGGCAAGAAAAGCGGCGCTTGCCCCATACCCGCCGAAGCGGGAAGGGACATCAGAGAACGCGAGTCGCAGAGGTGCGAAGTCTCCCGAGAGTGCACGTGCGCGATCTAATCGCCCACCAGCGAGAGAGGTGGCTAGTTGCGCAGCCTTCGAGTCAATACCATCAGCCTCAAGAGCGCTAAGCACCACATCGTCGGTTAGCGCACCGAAGTCGATGCGCTGGCATCTAGATCTAATGGTTGCTGGAAGCGCATCCGCAGAGTCGGCTACAAGAATCACAACAGTGCGCGGTGGCGGCTCCTCGATACTCTTCAAGAGAGCATTTGCTGAAGGATCGTTTAACCGCTCTGCCTCTAATAACAAAACACATTTTCGTGGGCCTTCAATCGGTGCTGCGTGCATCTCAGGAAGGATGCTCTCTCGAACATCGCGCTCAATCGAGTATTCATTTGCAGTCGGTCGAAACTCAACGACATCGGGGTGACGCCCGCGGGCTACGCGCGTATCGTCGGTAGCCTCGACGAGTGCGCCAGCAAGCGCCCGCGCGCCCTCATCGACACCGGAGCCCCGTGGCCCAATTATCAAGTAGGCATGGACAGGGCGAGCAACAGCGTTCTTCAATGCCTCGACTGCGCGTTCTTGTCCGATGATTTGATCCCACATGAATATGGAGCCTACGACGGGGTGGGACGCCCAAGGCGGGCCTGTACGAGTGCGATGACACGCTCCGCAACTTCGGCCTGCTCGCCGCTCGCATCAACAAGTTCCCAGCCGCGCTTGACTGCTAAATCACGATAGGCACTGCGCACCGATGCGTGGAACTCATCGCTCTCTAGCTCTAGACGGTCACTCGCTCCACCACGCCCCGCCCGCCTGGCATCTACATCTGAATCAGGGAGATCAAGCACGACAACTAGATCAGGCTCCATACCCGCTGTAGCCCATTTATTGATGGAGGCAACCTCGTCAACCCCGAGGCCGCGCGCCACCCCTTGGTATACGAGTGATGAAGGAACATGGCGATCCGAGATCACCCAGTCGCCTCGCTCAAGAGCCGGTCTTACGAGTTCGGCGAGATGATGAGCGCGATCTGCTGCCATTAGAAGTGCCTCGGATCGCTCATCAAGTGGCGCTACCTGATCAAGGAGGATTGCGCGTATACGGACTCCGTACGGAGTGCCTCCGGGCTCTCTTGTCTCAATCGCTTCAACATTGTTGGAGCGAATCCAATCGGCTATCAAGCGCGATTGTGTACTTTTCCCGACGCCGTCTGCACCCTCTAGGACAATAAATCGGCCCCTCATGCAGTAGATCCTTTATCTTCGTTCGTGGATTCATCTTCAGTAACTTCGACTGCGCCCTCGGTTGTAGAAACTAAACCATTAACACCGGAGCCGTTAGAACTATCTGCGTTAGGGCTCGAGACATCTGGGAGTGGAGACCATAACGAGCGGGAGGTTGGGCGCGTCGGGTGTATCTGCGATGCCTCCTCGCGCCCAAGTCTTGTTAGCTCGAGTCGTGCATATAGGCCTCCGAGAATCACGAGTGCGCCGCCGATCCATAGAGCGAATCTCACACCTGGGAATACATAATCAAGCCCACCTAGTGATACCGCCTGGCCAGGGATCAACAGACCCGCAAGCCAGTCCGCAACATCAGCTAGAAGAGGCGAGACAGTCAACGCAAGTAGCAAACAGAGTCGCACGACAGCTGCAAGGGTTGCGAAGGTTCGGCCGCGCAGTTCGTCGCTGACATGCTCTTGAAGAATCGTGAAACCGGTTACATAAGCAGCACCTGCGCATGCACCTAGCCCTGCGACCATCAGCGCAACCAATCCGCCCGATGAGAATGTCGCCGCCGCAAGCAAGAAAACGCCGACACCGATCACACCCATCTCGAAGACGGGTTCGCGCCTCACTCTGCGCTGAACCATGAGAAGCGTTACAACCCCTATTGCGGCTCCGGTCCCAAGAGCGGTCATGAGCACACCGAACTGGGCGGGGCCTCCGAGTACCACATCGGCATACACAGGCCCTAGCGGCACCATCGCACCTGCACCGATAATTCCTAGACCTAACCCCACGATTACAGCGCGCGAGCGACGGTCGCTGCGCACAAACTCCATACCCTCACGGATCTCTCTAATGCTTTGGTTCCACTCAAACTTGAGTCCACTGCGAGTAGGCGCAGGGATTGGCAGCTTGAAGATAAGAAAGGCCGAAGCTATAAAAGTGCAGGCATCTACCCAGAGGGCGATCGTCTCTTTTCCAACTGCTAGAGACTTAAGTACCTCAAACCCGCCTAGCCAGGTTGCAATAACTGCAAGCGCAGAGAAGATGACTCCACCGAATGGGAAGGTGCCGTAAGAGGCGACGAGACCAAGCGAGTTTGCATTGGCCAATTGTTCTTTCGGGACAACGCTCGGGAGTGCAGCATCCTTGGCCGGACCCCATAGGAGAGTGAATATCTCGAGCGAAAAAGATACGGCGACGAGCACCCAGAGACTGTTAGCAAACGGCAGCACACAAAGAAGCGCTGCGCGCCCAAAGTCAGCGAACATCATCACCTTGCGGCGATCAAACCGGTCGACGATGACACCGCCGAGTGTGGCGAGGAAGAACGAAGGCAGCATTCGAGCAACCATCACGAGACTTACCGCAGTTGCAGAGTTGTTCGAGACGCGAGCGGTGATTGCAAGAATTGCGAAGAGCCCTACCCAGTCACCGAGGCTCGAGAGAACCTGCGCGCTCCAGAGCCGTACGAATGCGGGGTTCTGGAATACGCCGCGCAGCGCCATCGGATCAGGCGGCCGCTCCTCAGAGGACTGGGGTATGAAAGGGGTATCGGTACTCACTCGAGCGAGAGCCTAGAAGCAGAGAGGTAGATCAGTGGGTCGATCTTCCTCAATCCTCTTAGGACCCGCCGTCCAACTTCTTGGCTACCTTCTTGACAGCCACCTTCTTGACTGCTTTCTTTACCGCCTTCTTCTTGACGGCTTTCTTCTTTACTGCCTTCTTTACCGCCTTCTTCTTGACGGCCTTCTTCTTAATAGTGCGTTTGGGGTTGGAATCAACTCGCGCTGCACGCTCGGCCAGTAACTGAACGGCGGTCTCGATGGTTACCTCAGCGGGATCGATCCCACGCGGCACGGTGGCATTCGTTGCGCCATCGGTTATGTAGGGCCCAAATCTCCCGTCCTTAACGACAATCGGCGCACCCGTCTCAGGGTGAGCACCTAGCGCAGCAAGCGGCGGCTTAGAGATTCGCCCGCGGGCCTGCTTGGGCTGCGAATAGATCGCCGCAGCCTCCTCAATCGTGATCGTTAGAAGCTGCGCCTCGGAGCCGATAGTTCGACTATCTGTCCCCTTCTTTAGGTACGGCCCATATCGTCCGCTCTGGGCTGTTACCTCTTCACCGTCGATCTCGCCGACAGTGCGAGGCAGGCTTAGAAGTTCGAGCGCCTCCTCCAAGGTAATCGTCTCGGGATCCATGCCGTCAAATAGCGATGCCCGCTTGGGCTTCTCCTTCGATTTAGTGCCCGGCTCGAGTATCCCCACCTGTACGAAGGGTCCGAATCGACCACTTAGAACAATGATCGTCAGCCCAGTCTCAGGATCAATACCTAACTCACGCGGCCCGATGGTGCCCTTCGCAAGAATCTCTAGAGCGCGCTCAACGGTGAGATCGTCTGGGAGTACCCCCTCCGGCATCGCGCACTTCTCGTCTTCGCCGCGATGAAGAGACTCACCGTTTTTCCAGACGCGGATCGTGATCGGAATTCCCTCTGAGTCGTCCCCGATGTATATGGAGTTGACCACCTCCATCTTGATGGTGTCGAGGTTCTCCTGCGAGACAAGTTGCTTGAGCCCAGGCGTATCACGCCCAAAGTAGAACTCATCTAGCCACTTCTCGGCCTCCGCCTCTCCAGCAGCAACTTTGTCCAGAACCTCCTCCATAGTTGCTGTGAAGCGGTAATCAACGAGGTTTGCAAAATTGGTCTCTAAACACTGCGTCTTTGCAAACGCAGTCCAAGAAGGCACCAATGCATTGCCTTGCTTGTATACATATCCGCGGGTCGAAGAGATCTTGTCGATGATTGAGGCATACGTAGATGGACGCCCGATACCTTTTGACTCCAACTCTTTAACCAAGCTCGCCTCAGTAAATCGCGCTGGGGGCTTCGTGGAGTGGGGCGATACCTCAAGCACTGAGCAGTTGACTCGGTCACCAACCGCAAGCACAGGCAATACCGCCTCTGCTTCTTCGGCACTTGGATCATCCTCGGATACGTCGATGTAAGCAGCCCTAAAACCAAGGAACGAATACGTCTTGCCTGAGGCCCTGAAAACAACTGCTTCATCGCCAGCCTGCGCACCGATCCGCAGCGTCGCTGTATTTCCGCGAGCGTTCTCCATCTGGCTTGCAAGGGTTCGCATCCAGATGAGTTCGTATAGGCGCATCTCGTCGTTACTCAGCTCCGAGCGAACCGATGCTGGGACGCGGAAACGCTCTCCCGATGGGCGAATCGCTTCGTGGGCCTCTTGCGCATTGCGCCCAGATTTATAACGGCGCGGCTCTGCAGGAACGAACTGCTTCCCGTATAGCTCCGCTACCTGAATCCTTGCCGCAGTAATCGCCTGCTCTGAGAGGTTGGCGGAGTCGGTACGCATGTAAGTAATGAAGCCGCGCTCGTATAGGCCTTGAGCAATAGACATTGTGCGCCCTGCGCTAAAACCAAGTTTGTTACCGGCCTCCTGCTGAAGAGTTGAGGTGCGGAATGGCTCCTTGGGCTTCTCTGTAAATGGACGCGTATC
>JBAXPT010000092.1:0-7594 GCA_037132095.1 Actinomycetes bacterium | reverse complement strand
CATACTGAGGGCAATCAGTCTCAATTGAGAGCCACTCAGTGATGCTCTTCGCACCCTCGCCCTTCCAGCTATTCGTTCGCTCTACCTGGCCTACTGATCTTTGCTTAGTGCTTAATCATCACGTGCTTTAACTCGGTGTAGTGCTCTATTGCATAGATCGACATGTCATTTCCATATCCCGATTGCTTGAAGCCTCCATGGGGCATCTCGGAGACAATCGGTATGTGGTCGTTGACCCAGATGCAGCCAAATTGAAGGGCAGCGGTCATTCGCATCGCGCGCCCGACGTCGCTAGTCCAGACACTTGCAGAGAGTCCGTAATCAATATCGTTGGCCCACGCGAGGGCGGTCTCTTCGTCAGTAAAACGCTGCACCGATACAACGGGTCCAAATACTTCGCGCTGCACAATCTCGCTGTCTTGAGCAGGTCCGGCAATAACCGACGGAGAGTAGAAGAAGCCGGGGCGATCAATTGATGAACCACCGATGGTTAGTTCAGCACCTGCCTCGACCGCCCGTGCAACCATCCCCTCAACCCTTGCAAGTTGATTCGCAGAGATGACTGGACCCATACCTGTTGCTTCGTCGAAGGGGTCTCCTGTAGCGATACCAGCAACCGCGTCGGTTAAACCTGATACGAAGTCGTCATAAATACCTGGCCCCGCCAAGATTCGGCAGGGTGCAGTGCAGTCTTGACCAGAGTTGTAATAAGACATCTCGACTAAGCAGGCAATCGCTGCCTCAATATCTGCATCGTCAAAAATAATTACCGGAGCCTTGCCGCCTAGTTCTAAATGAACACGCTTGAGAGTCTCGGCTGCGGTGCGCGCAATTACTTTGCCGGTCTCAACGCTCCCAGTAAGCGAGACCATTGCGACCTTGGGGTGGCGAACAAGTGCATCGCCCGCCGTGCGGCCTTGGCCAGTGACGACGTTCAAGACCCCAGGGGGGAGAATGTCAGCCGTAATCTCAGCGAGGCGTAGCGCGCTGAACGGAGTCAGCTCAGATGGCTTTAGGACAATCGTGTTGCCAGCAGCAAGTGCCGGGCCGAGTTTCCAAGTAGCCATGTTGAGCGGATAGTTCCAGGGGGCAATGCCGCCGATAACACCGAGTGGATCGCGACGCAGGTATGAGGTGTGCTCCTCTAGATACTCGCCGCCGGCGCGCCCCTCCAAGAAGCGCGCCCCACCCGCAAAGAATCTCCAGTTATCGAGAGTGAGATCCATCTCAAACTCGATCATGGAGGCCGGCTTCCCACAGTTCTCCATCTCTATGCGCTTGAGATTCTCGAGGTCAGCCTCAATAGCATCCGCGACTTTGTGGAGGATCTCGCTGCGGGCCCGTGGCGTCATACGCCCCCAAGACTCGAAAGCATTTGCTGCGGCGGTGACGGCTGCATCTACATCGGCGACTCCGCTTGAGGGGACTGAAGCGATGGTTTCTCCGGTAGCGGGGTTAATTACAGCATCGGTCGCACCATCAATGGAGTCTCGCCACTCGCCATTTATAAAGTTCGTATTCGGCACCTAAATCTCCTGCTCTACTGGGTATGTTTTCTGGGGCTGCTCTGCGGCTTTCGCTTGAAGGTATCTGGTAGTACACCTCTAACCGTAGTGGCGCAGTGAGGGGATAGGGCAGGGGCAAATGGCATGTATTTAATTTCCTTGAGGAGATTTGCTGCGGACTCACTCCCCTCGCCCTAATCTGCTTGACTTGAGGGTATAGGTGAGGCAAACAAAGTAAAGCCACACTTTTAACAGGAGGCGTGAGACTGAGCATCGAGGCGTTGAACGATCCTAAGGACCTTTCTGGTTCAGAGAATACGGTCATTGAGATCTCCCACGTCTCAAAGCAATTTGGCGACTTCAAAGCCGTAGATGATGCCAACTTCGGAATACGTCAAGGAGAGTTCTTCTCAATGCTGGGCCCCTCTGGCTGCGGCAAGACCACAACCCTTCGGATGATCGCAGGTTTTGAGCAACCAACTAGTGGTGAGGTTCGCCTCGACGGCAGAGATGTCTCAAAGGTGCCGCCCTATAAGCGCAATGTGAATACGGTTTTCCAGAACTATGCGCTCTTCCCGCACATGACGGTATTCGACAACATTGCATTTGGTCCGCGATCCACCAAGGCCCCAAAAGGCGAGATTGCTGGTCGGGTTAAAGAGATGCTTGAGATAGTCCACCTCGCAGATTTTGCAGAGCGCCGGCCAACACAACTCTCAGGTGGCCAGCAGCAGCGTGTCGCATTGGCCCGAGCATTGGTCAATTACCCGAGCGCCCTTCTGCTCGATGAGCCTCTTGGAGCGCTCGACCTGAAGCTAAGGCAGACGATGCAGCTCGAGCTAAAGCGCATTCAACGCGAGGTCGGTATCACCTTTGTTTTCGTGACACATGATCAAGAAGAGGCACTCACTATGAGTGATCGAATCGCAGTTATGAATGCCGGGCGCGTTGAGCAGATAGGTACCCCCGAGGAGATATACCACCAGCCTGCAACGGTGTTTGTTGCTGGGTTTATTGGCGTAGCCAATCTCATCCCCGCGGCTGTAGTCGCGGTAACTGGCGATCTCGCTACGGTGGATGCATCAGGGCATCGCTTCGGCGTCCCTGTTACTGACGAGAGCATCAGGCCCGCTGACTCCGCAGTTGTAATGGTGCGCCCTGAAAGGCTACATATCTCTATAGACCGACCAACCGGCGATCTAGCGGCTGTCGAGGCAACCGTTGAGGAGCTTGTATTCCAGGGGCCGGTGCTACGCGCCAGTCTTCGTACCGGTGCAGGGATTGAGTTAGTTGCACATATCGGGCCCGAGGATGCTCTTCCGATGCTGCGCCCGGGTGACCGGCTATGGGCTTCCTGGGGCCTTGACGCTGCTTGCTTGCTTCGTAGCGTCGATACCACTGCAGAGGCAGCTCTTGTCTCCTAGTGTTCTTCCCTGATACCTGTAACTCTCTAAAACCTGAAGATTCTTGAGCACCAAACAAGGAGCGCCACCATGGCCCGTCAAAACCTAAGCCGGAGACAGTTCCTTACACGCACTGGTTTAGCGGTCGGTGGCGTTGCGATTGCTCCGTCGCTGCTTGCAGCATGTGGGGGCGGTGGTAGTGACGCGAATAAGAACGCAGTCTCGATCTCCAATTGGCCGGGATATATGGGTAAGACCGACATTGCGGCCTTCAAGAAAGCCACAGGGATTGGCGTCACATATACAGAGGACATCAACGACAACAACGAGTACTTCGCGAAGATTCAGCCAAACCTTCAGAAGGGCAAGAGCATCGGCCGAGATGCTTTCGTGCTCACCGACTGGATGGCGAACCGAATCATCAATGAAGTGAAGTGGGCACAGCCATTAGTAGCGGCAAAGCTCCCTAATAAAGTAAATCTGCGGCCAGCCCTCGCCTCGCCGGCGTTCGATCCGCAGCGCAAATTTAGTCTTCCTTGGACAAGTGGGATGACTGGTATTGCGTACAACATCGCACTAACAGGCAAAGAGATCAAGACGATTGATGACTTCATTGCTGTTAGCGGGCCCACTTCGGTCTTGAGTGAGATGCGCGACACGGTTGGGTTGTTCATGCTGGCAGACGGCAAAGACCTAACAAAGCCGACGTACGAGAGTGCAGGGCCGGCGTTCGACCGTCTAGAGAAGGCAATCTCCGATGGGGCAATAACAAGTTTCAATGGCAACGACTACGTCGCTGACCTCGGTACCGGAAACCTCGCAGCCGCGTTCGCCTGGTCGGGGGATGTAGCACAGATCACTCGAGATAACCCCGATGTAAGGTTTGTAATTCCAGAGAGTGGCGGCACACTCTGGTCAGACAACTTGATGATCCCAGTAACAAGCGATAAACCAGATCTTGCTAGTGAATGGATTAACTTTTTCTACGACCCAGTAAACGCAGCTCGACTTACTTCTTTCATCCAGTACATCTCACCTGTTGAGGGCGTTGCGGAGGAGCTAATCAAACTAGGTGGCGATGCTGCAAAACTCGCCGATGACCCGCTGGTGAACCCAACCGAAGGCGTATTGGCCACGCTCTCGATATTTGGGCCGCTTAATGAAGCAGAGGAGATCCGCTTCGACAAGCGCTTTGCAGAGATTCAGGGAGCGGGTTGATCAAGGGGCCCACGGGCCGAGGTGAGGACAAGTCGCTAGTTAGCCGCCGTGGGTTTCTAGCTGGGGCAGGCGCTATAGCCGGAGGAGCACTCGCTGGCTCTGCTTTGCTGACAGCATGCGCGGATGCAAATGAACAAGCAACTGGAGCCCTTCAGATCTCAAACTGGACTGGCTACATTGACCCTAAAAGTGTCTCGGTATTTGAGAAGCAGACCGGCATCGTGGTCGAGTACTCGGAGGATATAAACGACAACAACGAATGGTTTGCTAAGAACCAGCTTGTGCTCGCCAAGGGCGACTGGATCGGCAGAGACGCAGTAGTGCTCGATGATTGGATAGCGAATCGCCTGATCAATCGCCTTAAGTGGGCTGAACCGTTCGCACCGGGGGTGCTTAAAAACAGCGCAAATCTGCTCCCAGAGTTGTCGAATCCTTCGCATGATCCAGGACGGCGATTTAGCCTTCCATGGGCGGTAGGCCTAACAGGGATCGCCTACAACCGCTCCGTTACAAAACGAGATATCAAAAGCCTCGATGATTTTCTCGCGCTCGATTCTCCAACTGCCGTTCTAAGTGAGATGCGTGACACAGTTGGCCTCATGATGCGCGCTGAAGGGGCTGATGTGACTCAACCGACAGCAGCAAGCGCTGAGTCTGCCTTTGCTCTACTTGAGAAGTCAGTCGCCGATGGAGCAATCGACGCGTTTACAGGTAACGACTATGTGAGCGACTTAGCTACAGGCAATCTTGGAGCTGCATTCGCTTGGTCAGGTGACGTTGCGCAGATCACTCGCGATAATCCAGACGTGCGCTTTGTGATACCTGATAGTGGCGGGCTCATCTGGTCCGACAATTTCGTGATTCCTAAAGGCGCAGAGCATCGAGTCAATGCCACTAAGTGGATTGACTTTTTCTATGACCCCATCAATGCCGCACGCCTCACGGCATATGTGCAGTACATCTCGCCTGTCGTGGGGGTGGCCGATGAACTTGCGAAAATGGGCGGCAAGGCTGCTCGTCTGATTAACGACCCGCTTGTGGTGCCTACCTCGAGCATGCTCGACTCCGTTGCCAATTTTGGGATCCTGAACTCGGGTGACGCGGATGCGATGGATAGGCGATTCTCTGAGCTTCAGGGTGCGGCATGAGCTCAAAGATTGAGCGCGATGCTCAAGGGCGCAAGCAGGCACGATATGCCCCTTGGCTCCTGCTGGTTCCAGGGTTGTTGTGGCTCATTTGGTTCTTCTATCTACCGCTCTATTCGCTCTTTAGAATGTCGCTCTCGACCAAGCCGAGCCGCTTCGCTATCCCTGAGTTTGGTTGGGCCTGGAGTAATTACAGTCAGGCCTTCTCTCAGTACGGCGCGCAGTTTCAACGTTCCTTTACCTACGCTCTAGCGGCAACCATTGCGGCCCTACTTATTGCCTACCCAATCGCTTATGTAATCGCATTTCGTGGAGGACGATATAGAAACGTGCTTCTGGGATTGGTAGTCGTTCCATTCTTTACGAACTTCTTAATTCGTACCCTCGCATGGAAGACGATCCTCGGGAATCAAGGGCCACTGATTAATTTGCTTCACACAATTGGGGTACTAGGCCCGAATGAGACCTTGCTCCGGACACCTATAGCTGTAATAGGTGGCCTTACCTATAACTTCTTGCCATTCATGGTGTTGCCCATCTATGTGTCTCTCGAAAAAATTGATCCGCGCTTGCTGGACGCTGCCCGAGATCTCTACTCAAACACTTGGCGCGGATTTCGTAAGATAATCATTCCACTCTCACTCCCCGGAGTCTTCGCTGGGAGTCTTCTGGTATTCATTCCGGCCGCCGGTGACTTCGTTAACTCCTACTACCTAGGCAACGCCAAGACAACAATGATCGGTAACGTCGTTCAGGACCAATTCTTGGTGCAGAACAACTACCCAATAGCAGCGGCACTCTCTTTTGTATTTATCGCAATAGTTATGGTGGTAGTTGCGATTTACTCTCGACTCCTCGGGACAGAGGAGATCGCGTGAGCGCAGTCGTAGGCGGAGCAAAGAAGCCGCGCGAGCAGTACGGAACAGTTACGTCACCAGCAGGGAGACTTGGCCGTTTCATAATCAACCTCTTCGCTGCCGGTGGGCTCCTTTATCTGTTCCTACCAATCTTTGTCATCGTTGCGTTCTCGTTTAACCAGCCAGTTGGGCGCTTCAATGCTGTCTGGAACAGATTTACGTTTGACAACTGGCTGCACCCATTCGCCGATCAGGCTCTTGTCGATGCTCTGCTACTAAGTCTGAAAGTCGCGCTCATCTCTACTGTGGTGGCAACCGTGATTGGGACCTTCATGGCGATTGGATTGGTGCGCTATCGCTTCAGGGGTGGCGGAGCCGTCAACTTCCTCTTGGTGCTCCCGCTAACCGCTCCAGAGATCGTCCTCGGTGCGTCGCTACTCACACTCTTTCTGGCCCCAACGATGCTGCTATTTAATATTTCGTTCTCACTTGGTTTCGCGACGATTGTTATTGCCCACATCATGTTTCTCGTGAGTTACGTAGCCCTTACTGTGCGGGCGCGTCTGCGTGGGTTCGACTGGACTCTCGAGGATGCAGCGATGGATCTTGGAGCCAACCCGACGCGCACATTCTGGAGGGTCACCCTTCCACTAATCACTCCGGGCATCCTTGCCGCAGCGCTGCTTTCGTTCGCGCTCTCCATAGACGACTTCATAATCACTTATTTTGTATCAGGGCCGAGCACGACGACATTTCCGGTTCGCATCTTTGGGCAGTCGCGTACCGCAACACCGCCTCAGATCAATGTGCTGTCGACAATGATTCTTCTAGTGAGCATCTCGATACTTGCGATCGGCACGCTCGTGAGCGCTCGCCGCACGAAGCGCGATGCCGCCTAGTCCGAATATCTATTTGTCGGGTCTTACTTATTTGTAGGGAACCCAAGATCAGTACCGCGTGTGGAGGGGTCGGCCCAGCGAGTAGTGACGACCTTGCCGCGTGTATAGAAGTGAACGCCCTCGGTGCCGTGCACATGAGTATCGCCGAAGAGGCTGTGGCCCCACCCACCGAATGAGTAATACGCAACTGGTACAGGGATCGGAACATTGATCCCGACCATCCCAGCATCTACCTCATTTGCGAACCTGCGTGCTGCTCCACCGTCACGCGTGAATATTGCGACTCCATTGCCATAGGGATTCTCCGCTACTAACGAGACGGCCTCCTCATATGTGTCCACGCGTACAACACATAGGACCGGCCCGAATATCTCGTCTGTGTAGACGCTCATCGCAGTAGTGACATGGTCGATGAGGGTAGGCCCGACCCAGAATCCGGCTTCGTTCCCTGCTACCTCAACTCCTCGACCATCGACAACGATTGTGGCGCCAGAATTTTCTCCTGCGTCGATGTAGTCGCGCACGCGGTCACGGTGTGCTCCGGTGACTACCGGCCCCATCTCGGAG
>JBAXPT010000091.1:0-7686 GCA_037132095.1 Actinomycetes bacterium | reverse complement strand
CCGCGTGATGCGAGGAAGATTGCGGTACCGGCCATGTCTTCGTCACGCCCGATTCTCTTAAGTGTCGTGCCGGCTGCGATTGAGTCTCCGAAGGAGTTCAGAGTTGCCGCCATCATCTTGGATTGGAACGGCCCTGGGGCGATTGCGTTGACAGTGATGTTGGGGCCAAGGTGCCCGGCGAGGTGGCGTGTCATCTGGTGGACAGCGGCCTTGCTCGCTGCGTAGGCGAATGTCTCCATGATCGGAACATGAATGCCGTCGATCGATCCAATGTTGATCACACGCGATGGGTCACCCGGCTTCGAGGCTGCATCGAGAAGCGGTCGGCAGAAACGCACCAAGTGGAATACGCCCTTGACGTTTAGGTCGAGGACGCGGTCCCAGGCCTTGTCGTCGTGATCGGCGAGAGGCGCTCCCCAGGTTGCACCAGCATTGTTGACGAGAATGTCGAGCTGTGGCTCGCGCTCCGCTATCCAATCTGCAAGCTCACGGCAACCATCTTCGGTTGCGAGGTTGGCTGGAGTGCCATCGCAGAATCCAAACTCGGAGAGCTCTGCAATTGTCGATGCAACTGCATCGGCCTTGCGGCTCGCTACATAGACACGTGCACCTGCGCGCACGAATCCCTCGGCGATCATGCGCCCGATGCCGCTCGTGCCACCCGTAACTAGGGCTGACTTTCCCTTTAGCGAGAAGAGTTCGTCCAAGACGTTCGACTCGGCCGAGTTATTAGCGGTGTTATCTGACACAAGTATCTCCATCATTTAGGGGCGAGTAGTTAGCGGCGAATAGTTAGCGGCAAAAAATTAGGGGGGGTGCTCAAGGTTGCTGACGTTACAGCGCCCGGCAACCCTATGCCCTGCAAGGGCCGTCGGTAGTGGTCCGAGAGCGCTCTGCGAGACGGCTAAGCCCTACGGAAGTTCTGGAATGAGCGCTAAAGCAGGAGCGATTGTGCGGTTGAGAGCGTGCAGGGTCGATCGTGCTGCAGCCTCAATTGGGCTAGCACCGGTCGCGAGTCCGTGGAGAGTCTTGTTGGCCGGGTCATTGAGTTCGGTTGCAACGAGGTATTGCTTGCGCCCATCGCCGTTCTCCATCGGCCGCGCCCAGACTGCTTCGTACTCAATATCTGGGGCCCAAGTGCGAAGAGCCTCGATTGCTGCCTCTGATGCTCCGAGCACGCCTCGACTCGCTGGAGCACGCCCGATACCACGGCGGCCCTTGTAACTGAGGTGCACCTCTAACTCGTCGGTGTCAGGGAAAGTAAGCACCGCTAGTAGACGCGTGCGCGGAGCGCGCTCTAGCGACTCTGCCTTCTCCATCTGCGCGACATCTATAACGTTCACCGGCTCAGGCTCAGAAGTGGTCTCGGGCTCCTCGTCGGAGTCATCGCCTTGCGCATCCTCAGAAGCGTCGCCGTAACCGTTCTCTGCGTCGACTGTCTCGTAGGTATCCGTCTCGTAATCGCCTAGTTCGTCTTCGTTCTCGTTCTCAGCTGGCGACGTGTCGCCATAAAAAACCTCGGAGGAGTGAGCATCGAGCAGCTCAGTCTCGGGAATGAGGAACGCACTCGTATCGGGCTCGATGCGTGTCTCTGCTCGTGAGTCTGGGCCTGAGCGTGCCCCGAAGTCATTGGTATCTGCGACCTCGGGTTCAACGCCCCAGACTGAAGTCTGCGCTGGGGTATTCGCCACAAGGTCGCGCTCTGTGGAGGTAGCGGTAGATCGATCTCCACCTAGAGGGGCATCAGCATCTAAAGAGAAAGAATCCGACCTGCGACGATTCTTCGATTCATCAGAAGTATCTGATGCATCTGAAGTAGCTGATGCACCTGAGCGATTGGTCGGGCGCTCACTGGTCTCGCTAGCGGTAACCACAACCGTCTCGACCTCGTCGAGAGCATCCCTTGGATCTGGTGCATCACCAATATGGCCGCCCCCAAACTTGTTGGAGACCGTGCCACTCTGCTCTTTGGAGATTCTCCGGGAGCCCTGCCAGTGGTTTACCTCGAGTGCAACTGAGCCTTCTGCGAACTGCAGCGCTAGACGCGTCGCTCGATCGGTGAGGGTGGGGTCTGATGCGCCACCGCCAATGTGGAGCTGAATATGTAGAACGCCATTTCGATCATCGAATGCAACAGAGATCACGCCAGGGAGTCTGCGCAGGTTTACCTCTAACTCATTGATGCTGGGATTGGGGTTCATGGCCTAGCCGCCTTAGCCGCACGTAGGCGTTCGTCCGCTAGTGCGAATAGCGCCTCGCCAGTCTCACCCTCGGCTGGGCTCTCGGCTGCGCCGTAAGAGAAACCTGGGCAGCGGTCTCCATCGATATTTGTCTGTGCAACGCGCTCTAGAAGCGGTCCGACATCAGAGAGCTTTGTGTCCGGCATGATCAACGCGAACTCATCGCCACCGATACGCGCTGCATTGTCGCCATGGCGAAGAGCGGTTCGTAAGCGATCCGCGATTGCAATAAGTGCTGCATCGCCGGATCGGTGCCCTTGATTGTCGTTGATTGATTTTAGATAATCGAGGTCAAGTATCACGAGGGTAAATGGCCATCTATAACGCTCGCTTCGCGCTACCGCCATCTCGAGCAGTCTTTGAAAAGAGCGCCGGTCATATAGACCAGTCAGTGAGTCGTGCCAAGAGTCGTGGCGCAGTAGATCGAGCCTGAGTGCAACGGTGCAGAGACTCGTGAGCAGCGTCGGGTTGACAGATGGATCATCAAGAGGCGGGTCGGTGTAGAGGCCAGGCTCAGCATCGAGGAGCGCGAGGTCGCCACCATCTATGCGTCGACGGCCGGAGCGAAATACTTGTCGCCCGAACCCAGGCTCCTCCAGCACCATCGCTGCATCGGAGAGGGAGAACTGTTCTACGAGTCCATCTAACGCTTCGTAGACAACTGCGAGTCCAGAGTCGTTGCTCGCTAGGTCTGCGACAAGACGCGCCCCGAACTCGCTTTTCACGCTACGTCGATCATTAGACGAGCCGCCCATGTGCGGGGGAGTCTGCGCGCCTGCGTGCGCGCGCAGCACTTCTCCCAATGGTCGCCCGAGTCCACCTTGTCGCCCCACTTCTAACCCTGAAACCCTTCAATATTGCCCCCACCCGAGCCGAACTTTGCAGAGATTTCTCTACTGAGAGTCTGCTCCGTGCCGTGACTCTACTTGCCACGGAGCGTGGTAGTCATCCCCAAAATTGTTATGTAAGGGGTTGGGCGAGGCGAGTGTGCGATGCTGAGATTCCGTTCGCCCCTCAATCCCGCCTCGGCCGTGGGTTTTATGGCCATCTACGCTTTGATTATTGAGACCTTAACTTCAGCAATTCTGGCATCTCTAGAGACTTGTGGCCTCCCCGCGCCTGCTGGGGACCTAGCCCCCGAGCCCACCGCTAGGCGTGAGCATGGGGATTTTCAGACCAACGTGGCCCTGCGCTTGGCGAAGATCGTCGGGCGCGCTCCGCGCGATGTGGCGGTTGAGATCGCTGCTGCACTCGAGGCATCTAATACTCCGCACCTTGATCACTGTGAAGTTGCCGGCCCAGGTTTTGTGAACATATTTCTTCGACCAACTTGGCTCCATGATGTGCTCACAGATGTTGTGACTTCAGAGAATGCGTATGGTCGCAGCGAGGCTCTCGCTAACCAGCGCATCAACCTTGAGTTTGTATCCGCCAACCCCACTGGTCCGTTACATGCTGGTGGTGGGCGTTGGGTTGCCGTCGGTGATGCTCTTGCGAATGTTCTCGCCTCTCAAGGCGCAACCGTGCATCGCGAGTACTACCTAAATGATGCAGGGAATCAACTCGATACGTTTGCGCGTTCTCTGCTTGCGCGTTATAGCGGCGAAGAGCCCCCCGAAGATGGATACCACGGCGAGTATCTCATAGAGATGGCGCAGTTTCTACGTGCAGAACTCGGCGACGATATAGATGAGTTGACAGCGCGTGAGTGGGGCTACGAGCAGAATGTGAAGTCACTGCGCGAGGATCTTGGGCGCATTGGCGTCTACTTTGATACGTGGTTTAGCGAACGACTTCTACACGAGCGCGGCAATGTGGCCGAGGTTCTCTCAACGCTGGAGTCGGCGGGGCATACCTATGTCAAGGACGACGCGACATGGCTAAATAGCGAGGCGCTCGGCGACCAGCGCGATCGTGTGTTGGTAAAGCGCGACGGATCGACTACCTATTTGGCCAATGACCTCGCTTATCATCTTGATAAGTCACGCCGCGGCTGGGACTACCTCATTGATATTTGGGGCGCAGACCACCATGGGCAGGTAAAGAGCCTGCAGGCCGGCATGGAGGCTTTAGGAATAGGCACTTCGGAGTCGCCGCAGCCTGAGATCATTCTCGGGCAATTAGTGAAGTTAGAGCGCGGGGGAGAGCTTGTTCGCCTCTCAAAGCGTGCCGGTAACGTGGTGACACTCTCAGACATTCTCGATGAGGTTGACCCAGATGTTGCACGCCTCACATTCCTACTCCAAGGTATCGATACTGCACTTACTTTCGACCTTGATGTCGTGACCTCGCAGTCGATGGAGAACCCTGTCTTCTATGTTCAGTACGCGCATGCGCGCGTCTGCTCAATCGGGCGACGCGCAGATGAGCAAGGCGTATCTAGAGTGCCCCTCAAAGATGCCGACCTCTCCGTGCTTCTCCATGAGCGCGAACTCGACTTGCTACGTGCACTCTCGGAGTATCCGGGAGTGCTAGCGACGAGCGCAGAGCTGCGTGCACCTCATCGAGTCGCAACCTGGGTTCGCGACTTCGCATCGCGCGTCCATGGCTTCTATCGAGACTGTCGGGTGATCACCAACGATGCAGCGCTCACGCAAGCACGCCTGTGGCTAGCTGAAGCATCTCGTATTGGATTGGCCGACGCGCTTGGGATACTTGGTGTCGGTGCACCCGCTGTGATGGAGCGACTCGACGAAGACGAAGATGAGGCCGAGGGCGCTTTAGGCGAAGGACAGAACCAAGGGAGTCTCGGATGACATCTGCACCATTCGATAAGAGTGTTGCTTCGCCGGCCGTTCTTAGCGCCGATCTTGAGGCGCTCGCTGCTGATTTCGGAACTCCGCTCTTTATCTACGACGAAGACGCAATGCGCGATCGCTGCCGGGAATACGTAGATGCCTTTGGGGCTGAGAACGTTGCATTTGCAGGCAAATCGTTCCTCTGTACCGCGATGGTTCGCCTTGTAATGGAGGAGGGTCTACATCTCGACTGTGCTACCGGTGGAGAGATGCACGTCGCCTTGATCACAGGTTTTCCTGCCGAGCGAATTGTCCTGCATGGCAATAACAAGTCAGACGAGGAACTAAACGCTGCTCTAAGCGCAGGAGTCGGGCGTATCGTTGCTGACTCTAACGACGAGTTGGATCGGCTTGAGAGATTAGGTGCAGCGCTTGGTGTCGTACCGCGTGTACTTGTACGCGTTACCCCTGGCGTCGAGGCACATACTCACGAGTTCATCGAGACCGGTACAGAGGAATCTAAGTTTGGATTCACAGTTAGCAGCGGAGTTGCGTTAGCAGCAGCGCAGCGTGTTGTCGCCTCGCCGTCTCTTGAGTTCGCGGGTCTTCATTGCCACATTGGATCTCAGATCTGGGTACTCGAGTCTTATGCTCGAGCAGTCGAGGTAGTACTCGATCTAGTCGCCGCTATTACCGCAACAACTGGAGCGGTAGTGGAGGAGACGGTTATGGGTGGAGGCCTTGGGGTTAGATACCTCGCCGAGGATCCCCCAACCGATATCGCCGCTTACGCGCTAACGCTTAGAGATGCGATTACGACAGGTTCGGAGTCTCGAGGGCTTAACGCCCCAAGAGTGATGGTGGAGCCTGGGCGCTCAATCGTCGCCGCTGCTGGGGCGACGCTCTATCGAGTCGGGACCATCAAAGAGATCCCTGGTGTCGCTACCTACGTATCGGTCGATGGTGGAATGTCGGATAATCCGAGGCCAGCTCTCTATGGAGCGGGTTATGAGGCATACCTTCCCGCACAGATCGACGCCGAGCGCCCGCTTCAGGTGAGGGTCGCTGGTAAGCACTGCGAGCAGGGCGATTTGATAGTGCCGGATGCCTATCTACCAGCCAAAGTAACGGTTGGGGACCTGCTTGTAACACCGGTGACCGGCGCTTATGGCTATTCAATGGCCTCTAATTACAACAAGGTCCCTCGCCCGGCGGTTGTCTTCATATCCGGAGGAGCGCCTCGGGTAGTGGTGAGGCGTGAGACGAATGACGACCTGACTCGCCTCGATCAATAGCGCATAACAATGTGTGCGTTGAGGAGTCTTGGGAGCCCCGAAATTGGGGTACTAGGAGAGAAAGTCCTAACGGGTCGCCTTGGGGGCACTCCATCGGCGAGACTAAGCCCATCATGAGTTCATTAGTGGTTCGCTTAGGTCTACTTGGTTGCGGCAATGTCGGGGCGTCTCTCGCTCAGATGATCGCGAGTAATGGCGATGCCATCGCAGAGCGCGCGGGAGTGAGGCTCGAGATTACCCAGATTGCTGTGCGCGACCTTGCAAAAGATCGTGGACTGCCAGCGAACTCTGCGTCAATAACCGACGACCCATCCTCTGTAGTCGCAGCGAGCGATGTTGATCTTGTCGTCGAGGTGATGGGCGGTATAGAACCAGCGCGCACTTTGATCCTTGCTGCTCTCGCTGCTGGGAAGCCAGTGGTGACGGCAAACAAGGCGCTACTCGCAGCGGCAGGGGCAGAGTTATTTTCTGCCGCGGAGGCTGGAGGTGTTGACCTCCTATTCGAGGCCTCCGTTTGTGGTGGAATTCCGCTGATGCGACCGCTCCGCGAGAGCCTCGCTGGTGATCGAATCCTGCGTGTTACTGGGATCGTCAACGGCACTACAAACTACATACTTACTCGCATGACCGAGGACGGGCAGTCTTTCGCCGATGCACTCGCAGAGGCACAGGCCCTCGGATTTGCAGAGGCTGACCCAACTGCCGATGTTGAGGCACACGACGCAGCGGCGAAGGCTGCGATCATCGCCTCAATCGCATTTGGAGCGGAGGTAACTGACTCTGACGTATACCGCGAGGGGATTACCTCAATCACTGCTGCGGATATCGAGGCAGCGCGCGAACTTGGTTACGTAGTGAAGTTGCTTGCGGTTGCAGAGGAGCGCGACGGCAAGGTCGGGGCGCGCGTGCACCCCGCTATGGTCCCAGTTCAGCACCCGCTCGCCTCAGTACGCGAAGCGTTTAACGCTGTATTTATAGAGGGCGAAGCGACGGGAGAGGTAATGCTCTACGGTCGTGGCGCTGGAGGATTCCCAACCGCTTCAGCCGTCCTCGGAGATGTGATCGATGCCGCCAAGAACCTTGCGAGCGGAGGGCGTGGTGCCACGATCGGCAAGTTGGTTAGGCGCGAGATGCTCCCGATGGAGGGGGTTGTATCGCAGTACTACCTTGAGTTGGAGGCCGCTGACCGCCCCGGTGTGCTCGCGGTTGTCGCTGATGTATTCGGGCGCCATGAGGTGAGCATTGAGTCAATGCAGCAGCGTGGCATAGGCGAGGATGCCCGTCTTATTTTTGTTACGCACTCTGCTCGCGAGTCTGATCTGCGTTCAACTGTTGAGGAACTGCGCGAGACCGATGCGGTGCATCGTGTTGGATCGGTGCTGCGTGTTCTAGGGAGCGGAGAATGAGTAACGC
>JBAXPT010000090.1:0-7735 GCA_037132095.1 Actinomycetes bacterium | reverse complement strand
TCTGAGGAGTCGGCACTTCTACCAACGCATAGAGCGATTCTCGAGTGCCATGGATCGACTTCGCCGCAAGCAGCCTTGAGAGAAATCAGTTTTAAAGGTTCATAGAACCCCCCTCTATCGGCGATGATCTACTCCGAACATTCGATTAACGACCCCAGTAAGAACCTAGGAGGCAATCCAATGAACCGAAGGCAGTCCTACGTGCGCCGTATTCGCTCCTCTATTGCAGCGAATCTTCAGGTCGCCTCCGGGGCGGTGAAGCCCCCGGTCTTAAACACTGAGCTGCGTCGCAGAGTTGGCGGGCTCTGGGATGAGATGGGGCAGATTCAGATTGATTTTCTGATTGATCACGGTCTTGAGCCGTCTTCATACTTTCTGGACTTCGGTTGCGGAGTCATGAGGGCTGGAAGGCACATCGTTCGTTACCTTGATGAAGGGCATTACTGCGGAGTCGACATAGACGAGTCAATGATCATTGGAGGAGCCGCGCAGTTAACTGAAGACAAGCTATCGTCAAAGAACGCTCGACTCAGAGTCTCCCGCGAGATCGACGTGGATTTTGGAAATCCCTTTGATTTTGCAATTGCGCAATCAGTATTTACTCATCTGCCGATCAATACTATTTGGCACTGCTTATCAAACATAAGTGAAGTACTAGCTCCTGATGGAGTGTTCTATGCAACATTCTTCCGTGGCCCAGAAGGAGCGGAGAGATTCGCTCCGATTCAGCAGCCATGCCTTGAGGGGCGCGTCTCAGTTAGAACTTTTGCGGATGAGAATCCATACCATTACTCCCCAATGGACTTTGCACGTATGTGCGAGAACCTTCCATTAGAGATTGAGGACATCGGAGACTGGGGACACCCTCGCGGTCAGCAGATGATGGCGTTTAAACGGATCTGAATATGACCTCAATAGTTATTCTTGGTATGCACCGGAGTGGCACATCTGCAATAACTCGGGCTCTCAACTTGCTCGGTGCAGCGCTTGGCCCCTCAGAAGATGTCGGTGAATACTGGGAGCGAGCAGCAATGCGCTCGCAGTGCGACGCTCTACTAGAGAGGTTCGACGGAGCATGGGATTGTCCAGGCATCATGCCCGAAGGATGGGAGTCCTTAGAGCGGGTCGCAGAGGTTGATGCAGGTGCTTTGGCTGCTATCGCAGAGTATGGATCCCCCGAGGTGCTGCTCTGGAAAGATCCGCGCGCATCTTTGACCCTCGCGTTTTGGCGTAAGTATCTAGGCGCTGATCCGATCGCAATCATTATCTATAGGCACCCTGAGGAAGTCTGGGCATCCTTAGATACTCGCAATGGATTTGGCCCAGGCCTCTCTTTTGCACTCTGGGAGCGATACAACTCGGATGCACTTCGTTCTGCCTCCGGACTCCGAACAGTCGTATTTGCATACTCAGACTTGGTTCAGAACCAGTCAGAGATCATGACCGAACTCGCAGCCACTCTCGCACGATGGGGAGTCTCTCTTAAAGACCCTGCGAGCACAGATATGGAGTTGCGCGCGGATCAGCGACACCACCATGCCCCCGAGCATTTCTCCCATCCAAGTGCGACCCAATCGCAGCAAGCACTATTCGCTGCCCTTGAAGCAACTCGCGGAGTCCACGAATCCTTCTCCCCCCCAGCCATGTTCGAGCCTTCACCCTTAAGCCTCGAACTGATTCAAATGCGTAGACAACTCCGCATGAGTCGCCGCGAACTCTGGCGAGCGCGAAGTGAGCATCGGAGTCTCTCAGGATCGCGCCGCAAACTACTCTCCCTAATCATTCATCCAGAGCGTACGACTAGGGAGGAGCACGCCATGGAGAACGAAGAGGCTTCTAGCGGCGGGCCCCCAACATCACCAGGGTCACCATCGAGATGAGCCCTTCAATCTCTCTCCCCGAACCCAAGATAGTCATCACCGGCACCGGGCGTTCTGGCACCACGCTGCTGGTACAGATACTTACTGACCTCGGCCTAGATACCGGATTCACCTCCGAGACACCGATTGACGAGACCACTCATGCGGGATTGGAGACGCGACTCGATTCGCCGACTGCCCCCCGGATTGTTAAGAGCCCAAACCTGAGCCGACGCCTTGACGCGATTCTTGCTAGCGGTGACGTAACGGTCGAGCATGTAATCGTTCCAATGCGCGACCTCGCGGTCGCCTCTGCGAGTCGCGTTCGAGCTACGAAGTACGGATCCAACCTCCACGCAATGGGGGGCCTTTTTGGCACCACCAACGCCGTCAAACAGCAAGAGAGCCTGGCGCTACTCAATTACCAGTTGATGTTCACACTCGCTAAGTACGACATCGCCCACACGCTCCTCTTGTTCCCGAGGTTCGCAACCGACTGGGAGTACCTCTACTCGCACCTCTCATTTCTTGACCCAGCGATTCCGCCGGAGGCTTGGCAGGCAGCAGTCACCGCTCGAGCACGCCCTGAATTGATTCACGAAGTACCTCTTACCCGCGCAGAGCAATCGGCAACGCGCCTCGGATCCTCGTACAACAAGTATCTCGGGCGACCCATTAGAGGGCTCCGAAAAGTACTGACTGGCAAGTCACGCAAAAGCCGTAACCCATCTGATCCGCTCTATCCCAAGCCTGAGTAATGGAGCAAGATTCAAACGCGTCGGTGACTGTTTGCGTAGCGAGCCTAAACACTGCTGCGGTAACAGAGTTATGCATTCGGACTCTCCGCGAGTTTGCTGGCGTGCCAATTTCTCTAAGAGTTGGTGACTGCGGATCAACGGATGGTTCACAAGAGATGCTCAGAGCCTTCGCGGAGAGCGGTTGGCTCTCACTAGAGGTTGCGACGGGCGGGCGGCGGCATCCAGATTGGTTAGACCAGTGGCTAGAGAGTTGCACGACGCGATTCTTAGTGTTCTCAGACTCAGACGTTGAGTACCGCGCGCCCAACTGGCTCAAAGACATGCTCGAGCAAGCAGCCAGCACAGGGGCTGCACTCGTCTGTGGTCGGATGCAGTACCCGCCAGAGACATTTGTTCACCCTAAGACGGGGGCCCGACGGAGACTCGCGCAACGCCCCACCCCATGGTTGCTGATGCTTGACCTAGATCAACTGCGCGGCGTAGTAAAGGAATCATTCGCGTATAAAGACGAAGAAGACCCTGACGCCTTTGGTGGGAAGGTTGCATACGACGTCGCTGCGAAATATTTTGAGTCGGTAGTTAAAAGTGGGCTTCATTGGACAGAGATGCCGCCGGAATGGCAATCGCACTACAGGCACTTTGGCGGATTGACCTGGCTTGGGGCACGGGGTGACGGAGTAAGCCTGAAGAAGCGGTCAAAACAAGTCTTGAAATTACTAACCGTAAAGAGGCGTCTCAGAGTCGCGCGTAAAAATCACTGGGGCGCACCAGCGACCTCTTCATAGAGGCGGCGCAGAGATGCCCCTACCAATGCTGGGGTGCGCTGCGCTGCGACCTTGGCCATGTTTGCGCCAGCCTGCTTAGCCGCAGGGTCATCACGTAGAGACTCGATGATCGCCTCAGCTAACGCATTGGCATCGCTCGGCGGAACTACCCAGCCTGTGCCCTCTGATCTAACCGTAGAGCCGAGCGCTCCTACATCGGAGACAATGAGGGGCACCGAGTTTGCATAGGCATCTTGCAGCACCGCGCTCTGCGACTCAAACGAGGTATAGGGAAGCACATTTACGCTGCACCGCGCGTATAAGGCAGCCTTACGCTCTGCAGTTGCATAGCCAATCTCCGCGACAATTCTCTTGTCGCGCGATGCTGCATCGCGTACCAGTTGCTCGACCTCCGCGAAGCCTCTACCCGCTATTACCAATCGAAACTGCAACTCAGTTGGGAGAAGCCGTACCGCATTGAGGAGTACCTCTACACCCTTATTACGCCTAAGCGTTCCAAAAAAGAGGATCTCCGGGACTCCATCATCAACCCCCTCGTCATCAACCCCCTCGTCATCAACCCCCTCGTCAACAATGGGTGGCGGCGGCAAGACTGGCAGAGGGATGTAATTAATCCGCGCTGGATCTACATCAAACTCGCTACTCAAGCGCTCGCCAACCCATTCATGGTGCACGACAATTGTTCCGGCATTGGCGTACTCACGCGCAAGAATTGAGTGCTCAATCCTCGTCGGCATTCTTCGCTGGTGAGGAGTTACATCGTGGACTGTCGAGACAAGGGGAACGCGGCGAGCGAGGCTGCGCAGGGCCAACCAATCGACAAACGGGTTCAGATAAATAATATGCGCAACGTCAAAGGTCTCCCCTTTAAGCACGCCGTGACGGGAACGAGCGCGCCCGATATATGTAGATGCTCTCGAGAGACCCCAGGAAATGCTCCCCTCGCTACTGCGCTCATCTACACCAGGCAACGCTGGCAGAACCTCGCAGCCCTCTAGTGAACTTGAGATTGGGTCGAGGGGTCGAGGGGTGCAGTGAACCGCTAAGTGATCTCCGTGGCGCAGCACTCCATCTGCAAGCGCCAACTCCTCTTGCCTTAGGTAAGGCCAATACCAATAGATATCCATCGAGTCCTAACTCAGGTAGAGAAGTGTTCGCATTTAGAGAAATACAGTTCGGTCGCGAATGCTGCCTTGAAGGTGCCCAAGGCGCACCCCTGCTACCCAGCACCACTGCGCTCGGCCAGAGGAGCTTCGCAGTCGAGGAAGTGTCGTTAATAGCCGCACCCATGAACGCCATCCACTCAATCTTCCAGGGGGGCGAATGCCGCTGCGCTCTACTTCGCGTCGCAACTTAGGGCGATTGCGACCATATGTGAGGCCCTGTCTCCATAAGGTTCTCGGCTCACCGCGCATTCTGTAAAGGAGGCGAGCGTCTGGCTCAAAGATAAGTGGAATATTTGCTACGAAGAGCCGCAGAGAGAACTCATGGTCCTCCGCCCCAATGAAATCATCCTTAAACCCGCCAATCCGAATGAAGGTCTCTCTACGGACACCGAAATTTCCACCGGATGCAATGGGGAATATCCCCTGCCATTCAAGTGGACGGTCGGGCGGGTACACGCCACGCGAATTAGCAAGCCACTGCGGATTTAATACCGAGACATCGCAGGGTCCGGTCGCTACCTCTCCACGCTCCAATGCACCTGCCATTGCAGCTAGCCAACCCGGCACAACAACGTCATCGCCATCACATATCAGAACCATCGGTGAAGTAGTCGCGTCAAAGCCAGTCTGACGTGCATACGCGAGGCCATCGCGCTCCGAGGCCTGAACAACACGAACCCGCTCATCTCTCAGGGCGTACTCCTCGCATATCGCCAGGGTGGAGTCGGTCGAACGATTGTTTACTAACACAACCTCCCAATCACCACTCCACTCCTGTGCAAGCAGAGCGTCGAGCGCCTCGGCAAGAGTTAGCTCAACGTTTCGTAATGGCATCACAACGCTTATCTGCATCAGGAGCGCTCTCTGCTAGCGATCTCGCCGATGACGCCAGCCGTATTAAAAACCCAGTTGGCCCGCCCTTTACGTGTTAGGAGCGAAGGCATGCGTTTAATGATCCCAATACAAGCGCGAGCGGAGTCGCTCGGCGGGACAGAGATGCCATCGGCACTAAAGCGCGTTCGCAGCAATGGCCTGATGCGCCCATACGCCAGACCTTGTCTCCAGAGGCCTCGGAGAGTTGTTCTGTAACGATAATGAACTATCGCTGACTCCGCGTATGCAAGATTAATTCCGCTACGCCAACAGCGGTATGAGAACTCGATGTCCTCGCCGGCAGTCAATGACTCGTCGAAGCCCCCTACTGTGTCGAGCACGCGTCGCTGAACGCCGAGATTGCATGAGTGCGCGAACTGAAAAATTCCCGAGTAAGACCCAGGGCCGAGTGTCAGACGAGAGCCTCGCGTCTCAAGTACACGCTCTGGATTTAAGTACCGAATCTCTAAAGCCCCAGCCACAAGTGGAGACTCGCTAAGTGCAGCCGCCATAGCTGAGAGCCAGCCTTGAGCCACCACATCATCCGCGTCTACGGTCACGACAGCGGGGGCACTCGAGGCTTTAATTCCAGCGTTACGCGCTGCAGAGACTCCGAGGCCGCGCCCTGAGACCAGTCGAATATTGGGCCACTTTGCTGCATAGTCATCAACGATTGATCGGGTTCCATCCGTAGATTCGTCGTCGACAACGACAACCTCCCATGCGAGCGCTGTCTCCTGCGCGCAGATTGCATCTAATTGGGCAGCGATGGTTGCAGCAGCATTGCGCGCAGCAATCACGATACTGATCACTGGAGTATCTGCTGACGTATTCAACTTGCGCGCCCACGCGTAGTCATGAGCTCTAGGAGCAGCGCCTCGAACTCCCCAACGATGCTCTCGGGATCTACCTCAGAGCGCTCAGAGTAAGTTCGCGCAGCAGCCACGAACCCATCGTAATTTGTCGGGCTAAGTAGATAGCGCAGAGCGGTAGCCCACCCGGCAATCGGCGTAGCAGTATCAATGGATAGTCCGCCTGGTCCAATTGCCTCAACGAGAGCCTCAACACTCGAGGCCAGAACCGGCACTCCATTGGCTTGGGCCTCTAGAACCACCCGAGGGCGACCATTGCTTAGGTAGGGAGCTAGCAGCACTGCAGCATCACCATAGAGCTCAGTCGGGTCATCCGTACGCGGGCGCAACTCAACATTTTCTAGCCCTATAAGAGCATCAGCGAGCCATCTGCGCTCCTCAGGCTTTAGCGGCCACGACTCAACGAATGCGAAACGGATCTCTCGGCATTCTCTTGCTAATGCCACTGCAACCGCCCTGCCCGAGATCTCAACTGGATTGATGAAGAGAACAACCTCTCTAGTCGTATTCACCCGAATGCCATCTAGTGATACCACTGAAGGGACGAATTGCGCGCTGAAGCCGATAGCGGCTGCACGCTCACTGAGAGCTGCAGCATTTGCTAGTAAAAGATCTGGGGGTGCATTTGAGATATCAAGGTGCCCGATCGCAGCCTCCTCTCTCAGGTATAGAACCGATGCAATCTCTGCGGCGCTCAACTCTTCCCTAATGCTTCGCCAAGCCATGCGGCCGATGCTTGACGAGACAACAACATCAGGTGCTTGATGCCTCAAAAATTTCCGAAGTGAGTTCTCCGGGAGAATCGTTGACCACACGCGTACCGGCGACTCATTGACCAACCGACGACGGCCACCGATTAATCCAGCGATGCTCCAAACGGGTCGAGCTAGCAACCTCGGGAGCCTCACAGCAAGATTCACAAGGCGATGCTGGAGCATCCATCTTCTAGGGGATGTCTCTACCCGGAGGAGTACATCAACTTCGTGGCCCCGCGTGGCCATGCGCTCCGCCAACTCACGTGTGCTCATTGCGGA
This sequence comes from Actinomycetes bacterium, assembly GCA_037132095.1. Lineage (GTDB taxonomy): Bacteria > Actinomycetota > Acidimicrobiia > IMCC26256 > IMCC26256 > IMCC26256. Next base: position 388 of record JBAXPT010000090.1, on the reverse strand, counting down.
ACCACCCACGGCAGTCCCCGATAAGAAGAGGATTCGCATGGACTACCTCGATGGCGGGCTTCTGCTCTGAATCCGAGCAGGATTGAAACAATACTTCGATTTTTAGGAGGCCTTGACACATCGCCTCCCTAACGACCCCAAACCTTGCGGCACTCGGCATCCCGCATCGGCTGTATTCTCGCAGGGATGTCACGCGTTCTGTTGTTAGGGGTACCACGCTCTGGGACCACATGGTGTGGACGCGTATTGGGCCAGACGGATCAGACCATCTACGTAAACGAGCCGGACGGCGATACGGAGGCATTCGCTCTCCCTGCGCGATCTGGTTTCAATGGCCCTCCATCCCTAAGCGTTGGCCAGAGAGCGGAGGCCTATGAGCAACTCTGGC
>JBAXPT010000089.1:0-7757 GCA_037132095.1 Actinomycetes bacterium | reverse complement strand
GCCGGTGCGACCGATGAGGCAGAGCGCCACCGTCAGGTCCATAAGAGTCGCTACTTCAAATCCTGGACAGATTTCGATGGCTCATTCAACGTAAGAGGTCGAATGACTGCTGCTAACGGTGCTCTCGTAATGGCAGCCCTCAAACCAATCCAGGACGAGATCTTCAAGGTAGCGCGCAAGAGTGGTGCACATGAAAGGCCCGAGGCCTACGCCGCTGACGCTCTAATGGCACTCTGTGAGAAGGCGGCCACGAAGCAGCCCAGTGAAAGCGGAAACAAAACAACCCGCCCTAGCGCAGTGATCAATATTCGCATCGACATAGATGCACTCAAGCGTGGACGCACCGAGCATGGCGAGGTCTGCGAGATCGCAGGCGTCGGGCCGATACCAGTAGCGACTGCGAAAGCGTATTTGGGTGAAGCATTCTTGAAGTTGCTCGTGATCGATGGCACAGACGTCAGAACAATTGCTCACATGGGGCGAGCATTGCCGGCAAAACTGCGCACTGCGGTTGAGGAGCGTGATCGTGTCTGCCAGGTACCAACATGCGACAGGAGCGTCGGACTCGAGATTGACCACATCGTGCCCTTCGCTGAGGGCGGCCCCGCATCTCTAGAGAACCTCGTGCGCCTATGTAAACGCCATCACCTTCAAAAAACACATGACGGCTACAGGCTCGAGAAGCTCGAAGTAGGTACGGCCGAGAGAGAAGACAGCACTGAGCGGAGATGGGCCTGGCGGGCACCACCCGATCTAAGAAACACCGGGTGACGCGGGCTCGCCAAGAAGCGTTATAAGTATCAGCCTCACAGAAAAATTAAAGAGTGGAGGTGATGGGACTCTCTTCGAACCCCGGAAATCGCTTGCGCCCTTTCTAGTGCGGACGGAGAAGCAACGGAGCTAAATGTGCACCCCTAAGAGTGATGCATATTTCAACACACGGTCCCGTCGCCTAACTGGCCTTTACATAATCCTGGAGTGCTGTCCTGATCGCCTCAGAGAGACTGACGCCTTCCTGGGCTGCCCGCAGGAGCAAGTCGCGCTTCAGCTCGGGACTAAGGCGGACTGACTCGACGGTTGCTGGTGCAGACCCCAAGGTGGGTCGGCCACCACGACGACGCAGAATCTCTTCGACGTCGTATCCTTCTTCGGACTGAGCAGCCATTTTCTCTACTGCAGTTTTGCGTTTGGTCATCTTCATTCTCCTGTTCGCGGTAATAGGACTCGGTACTTCTCTCGCATCTTCATTGCGTGAATCACACACGGGCCGTTGGGTCGATCAAGAATGACAATCTCCAAGAGATTGCCGCCAAGATTAGGACCAAGAATCAAATAGCGAATGGGGTCTTCTGCTACTTCGTCCACGGCGAGAGCGTTGTCAATGGCGTGCAGGATCTCCTCAGCGGCAATGCCATGCTTGAGTGCTGCGGCCAAGATATCCATGTAGGTATTGTAATACGAAACCCACCCGATCAACAATGGCAGCCTTGGAGTCCCTTGACGCAGACCAAGGCCGGGCGTATTCATCCGCAGCAGCGCTAGGTCGCCCTCGCTAGGTCAGGAGCGAGGAACCTAACTGCAATGCGGTTGGCTCTGCGCAGCAGAACCACGACTCGGTCAGGCGTGGAATCGCATCGGACAACGTGGGATCAAGTCCAAGCGCTGCGAGTCCGCACGCCTCGCGCACCGCGTCGTATACAACAGAGATTGGGTCGTCCGCAGCGAGGCGTTTCTCAACAAGAGCCGCTAGCCGCGCCTGTAGTTCATCCATCGCCGGGTCAGATGCGATCCATTGATAAGAGCCGCGCGCTTCGTCGTATGCATCGAGCGATGCGGCAAGATCAGGATGCTCGAGCAAGAGCGAACCGCGCGGGAGCAGCAGGCGGATCGTGTAATGCACGGGGTCGACGTTGCCAACCAAATCATTCTCAGCGACAAAGTTGAGGACGCCCTGAATATGCGCGAGCGTTGTCCACGGAGTAAACGGCATCCATGCAGGGCGCACTGCGATTCCCTGCTCGCGCAGGATGCGAACCGAATCAGCCATCTCTGCGACGGTGTGGCCTTTATCGAGATGCGTAAGGGTCACGTCATCGACACTCTCAAATGCTGAGACCACGAAAAGGCAGCCGGACTCAGCAAACTCCGCCCAGATGTCGCGATGCAACAGCACGTGCTCAACCTTGACTGTGCAGTCAAAGGTGACTTCGGGGAAGCGTTCATGCATGGCCCGCACAATCCGGAGGGAGTGATGGACGCCATTGAGGAAGTCAGGGTCACCAAACGTAATGTGCTGAGCGCCTGCGTTGACCTGTTGCGCTATGTCGGCGAGGACAGCATCGTGTTCAACGATGCGGATCCGCCCGTCATAAACAACAGGGACGGGGCAGTGCCGACATCGATGAGCGCATCCGTGGCTTGCCTCGACATACCCGACTATTCGTTCGGTGCCCGCAACTACCAAGTGCGCATAACGATCGAGTGTAGGTAGCAGGTCACGCGCAGGTAGTGCTGCACCTGGTGACGCGGCCTCACGCCCGAGGTGGAGAATCTTCCCGCGAGCACCATCACCATCGCCGCGCCCGCCGTCATCGAGACTCTCTACCCAATCGAGAAGAGCAGAGTCTGTCTCACCAGTCAGAACGCAGTCGGCTAGGTCCAGAAGCATCTCGGCGTATAGGCCGTAGGCCGCTACGAGTAGCTCCGGCCGCTGCGCACGCACGCGCATAATGGCTTGGCGAGCGATCTGCGTAGCGGTATGCATCGGTACCGAGAACGCAATGCGATCGGCCCACGCAATGTCGTCGGGATCCCACTCCTCAATCGAGAGATCGCGGCAACGAACATCATGACCGCGTGCGCGCATTAGAGCTGCGGGTACCGCCACATTTAACGGTTGGTGACCGAGCTCATAGCAAGAAATCAGAAGTATGCGCATCAGGGGTCAGGCTATGCGGAGACGAGTGCGCGTCTCTGACGGTCCTATACGCACCTCAAAACAGGGGTAGGAAAAATAGAGCCCCATCACGCGATATTTATGGTTAGAAGGGCATGGGCGGAGCGCAGGCTTGCCTCAACCTCTGCTGGCGTCATCGCCTTAGCAAATAGGAAGCCGAGATAGCGATCACCCTCTGGAGGTGGAGCGATGCTCCGTCCGGGTGGAACTGTGATCTCGAGCCCGAGTATCCCGGGTATGGCTAGAGCCTCCTCACGCCCTCCCACCTCGATCAGGGTTCCGGCGCGAGGGATCGGGATCATCATGACTCCTGAAGCGTGTAGTTCGCGTTCAAGCCCTTCGAGTGACATACCGAGTGAATGTCTGAGGATGACCTCTTCGAGGCTGATGCCTGCTCCAAATTGCAGTGCACGCGCGCATAATCCACCGATTGAACGTGCCGCTACTTCAATGATCCATGCACGTTCGCCGTCGACCCGCAGCTCGGCATGCACCGGGCCTTCTGCCAGCCCAATCGCGGCACATGCCTCCGCAGTTGTTCGCGCTATCTCTTCAAGGATTGATGCGCCCAAGCGCGAAGGCGTCACGTAGATCGTCTCTTCGAAATATGGCCCCTCCATCGGGTCGGGCTTATCGAATACCGCTAGTACTTCGAGAGTGCCGGAGCGAAGCAGCCCCTCCACAGCAACCTCGGTACCCGCGATGTACTGCTCCACAATAAGGCGGCCACCACCCGAGATCTTCTGTGCACGTGTGGCGGCTTCGAGCGCGCTGGCCGCATCATCCGCTCGGATCACGCCCTGGCTCGCCGAGAGACCGACTGGCTTCACAACGCAGGGGAAGCCGCCGATGCGCTCGACAAGCCCAACTACTTCATCTGGCTTATCGAACGCCGCATACCGAGGTTGGGGCATCTCAAAGATACCGAGTGCGTCACGCATCGCCTCTTTATCGCGCGTTCGTGCGACGGCATCAGGGTTGTTGCACGGTAAACCCAGACGCTGCGCAGCCATAGCGGCAACGAGAATTCCGCGATCATCTAGGGCAACAATGGCGTCGATTCCACGGCGTTCATCAAGATCAATAATCACCGCCGCGGCCGCCGTGGGGTCGTCGAGCGGAACCACGATCGAGCGAGTCCCGGTGGCATCTGGGATCACTGGCTCGGCATCCGATGCTATGACAATCTCAGCGCCGATCGCCTTGGCAGCAGCGACGAAATCCGCGGCGCGATAGGTCGCGCTGGGGATTAGGAGAAGCACTCTGGTCATAGGGCTAGGATAAACCCATGGACCAACTAGAGGATCACATTCTTGAGTTAACCGACGCGGCCATTGAGAAGATTCTGGAGGTGCGGGCAACAGAGACTGACCCTGAATCCTTTGCACTCTGGATCAACGTATCGGGCGAGCAGGCAGGCGTTTTTACTTACGCTATGGAACTCGGTCCCCTATTGGGCATAGATGATGCCGACATCGTGGAGAGCCACGGCGAACTCACGATTGTGGTTGGGGCCGATAGCATCGAGAAGCTCGCAGGCGCAAAGCTCGACTTCAACTCTGCCGGTCTCGTGATGACGAATCCGAATACCCCCCTTCCTCCGCAGGCTCGCCGCCCCGACATGCCCGAACCCGACCTCTCAAGCCCGATAGCGCAGCAACTCGTCGCCATTCTCGAGGAGCAGATCAACCCCTCCCTCGCTTCGCATGGAGGGCGCGCCGATCTTGTCGCAATCGAAGATGGCTCTGCCTACCTCCGACTCTCGGGTGGTTGCCAGGGTTGTGGGATGGCTGCAGCCACGCTCTCGCAGGGTATTGAAGTCGCGATCATGGAGGCGATTCCAGAGATCGAGCGCATTATCGACGTGACCGATCACGCATCCGGATCAAACCCTTACTTCGAGGCTGCGAAGAAGTAGAAGAACCCCGCAGAGATTGCAGAAGTCGCAGTTATTGCGACGCTGTCGCTACGAGAAACGCAGGGCATCTTCTCCGGCGAAAGTAGCGACCTGCCCATCGGCACCGGCGGTCCTTATGAGCGCAGCGAGTACGTCACCGAGCCTCGCTGCCGGGATAGCGCATGTCATCTCTTCCACGGACATGCCACTGCGGACGCGGCTCAAGGCGCAGCCAACGCTTGCGGCGACAATCCCTTGCTCCTTAGCGAGAGCGACGATGTGACATTGAGGCTTGCCCGCTAGGCGCATGTCGGGCAGCGCGTCGTGCAGCAACATGAGTTGCTCGCCATTGACTCGAATCAATACGACGTCTGGATCAACGGGAGTCTCCGTGAGCGGTCCGTAGGTAACAGCGCCAGGCTTCTCGGTGATGACCGGAATCTGCGGAACGACATCTGCAGTCACCCAACCCGTCTCAAGCATCGCCGCTACATCAGAGTTTCCGGCGACCTCATTGAAGGTCTTAAAACCAAGGACGACACTACCTACAGAGCAGTTTCCATGATCCTCGGCAATGGTTGTAAAAGTCTTCTCCGCCGACTTGATCCAAAACGCGCAACCTGCCGGCACGCGGCCAGTACGACCATCGGGCGACGGTTCAGGGAACGGAGCATCGAACGCTTCAACGCCCGCAGGAGGGGCCTCACTGAAGGTAATCGCAATCGGGGGTGCCTCGAGAGCGAGCACGTTACTGAGATCGAATGCGAACTCTGACCAGTTTTGAGTTTTTGACATGGAGCCAAAGGTACCACCGCAACCCTGAGGGAACGCACTGGCTATTCAGCACCCATCGCGACAAAGCCGGCGCACTCCCCTAGAGCAATTCTGCTCGATCGAAATCGATGTGGGCTCCGGCAAGGATGCTGTTGACCTCGCGGGGATCGCCGATGAGAAACGCAAGTGCTCATGCGGGGAATCCCTTACGGGGCTTAGTGGAGGTGATGGGACTTGAACCCACGACTTCTACGTTGCGAACGTAGCGCTCTACCGGGCTGAGCTACACCCCCCGGTTGCGCAAGGGTAGCGCGCACGATGTGCGGCACCCTTGGCTCAGGTCTAACCAGACTTAGCCGGGCTGTGCGAAAGTTCGCCGCGCCTCTTCTGGCGGCTCAACGCGCCGTGTTGGAGCCTCGATCACTGGCAGGTAACGAACCTTCTCATTCCGTTCGCGCTTGGTCTGCTCGAGGTTTACGACCGCCACTACGAATAGGGCGAAGAGCGTCACTACCGCTAGCGCGACCAACCAGATCAGCGTTGAGTCAGTCACAAATGCCATCGAGAGTGAGGCGAGAGAAGCCCCACCGAGAATTATCAGCACACTGCGTCGTCGCTGCTGAGGCGAGACTGGTGGGCGGCGCAGTGAGGGTGCCCCACTAAGTGGGCTCCCCGGCATCCCCGCCGCTATCGCCGAGGCATGCGAGTGGTGCGGATTAAGGACATTGGAGCCCGAGTGAGCGACTCGGCTAACTCCGTGGCGAATTCGATCTACAGATGCGAGAGCCCGACCACCGGTCTCTCCGAGAGTGCCGGAGACCAATGGCCAGAGGAAGAAGATCCCCCAGAGTGCAACGATGATCAGTAGGACAAGAATCGCAGTAGCTCCTAGACGATTTGCGTGACTAGAACGCTAACAAGCGATGAACGTAAGAAAGCGGATACCTAGCGGAACTGCGAATGCGACTCGCGCTCGACTTCTGCGCTCACTCTTTACTTAAACAACACTCACAACATTTACAACACTCGCAACAATTAAAACACTCTCGAGAGTGTTGACATAGCTGCCGCGCAGGAATTATTCGTCGAAGGAATCGATACCTGCATCGTGCCCAGCGCGGCGCCACTGCCCTGAGCGACCGCCCGTCTTCTCCCAGAGCGCAAGCTCAGTAATCACCATTGAGCGATCGGTTGATTTACACATGTCGTAGATAGTGAGAGCAGCGATTGAGCACGCAGTAAGTGCCTCCATCTCGACACCGGTGCGGTCAAATGTATCGACGTGCGCCTCTACCTCAACACTCGACTCCTCTATTCGGAAGTGAACGAGCACACTCCCAACTAAGAGCGGGTGGCAGAGCGGTATGAGGTTCGCTGTCTGCTTAGACGCCTGGATTCCAGCCACTCGCGCCACTGCAAGCACATCACCTTTTGAGACCGCTCCCGTAGCAATCTTGGAGGCGGTCTCAGGGAGCATCTTCACACTGCAGCGCGCCATTGCCCGTCGAATGGATGGCTCTTTCGCGGAGACATCAACCATGCGCGCACGGCCTAATGGGTCAAGGTGTGTGAACTCTGGGGGCATGGGGAGGCATTCTAGGAGCGCTAGCAGCAGCGCGCGGGTTGCGAGCCCAATACGACGGGCAGGTAAAAGCCCCTAGCCACCGATCTGAGACATAGACCTATCTGGCCTGATGAAATCAACATTGCCGATCCGGTGCCCAGCCCACTTGCCAGCCACTGCACGTGCAATTACTGCAGCAAGATCGTCATCCGATCCACCGCTGCGCACCACCTCTCGCAGGTCACTCTCATCGAGCGCAAAGAGACACGTTCGCAGGCGACCATCGGCAGTGATTCGAACGCGGTCACAGTCGCCACAGAATGGTTCAGTGACGCTAGCGATTACACCCACGTCACCACGTCCATCTGCAAATGCAAAACGCTCCGCAGGCTCGACATGGCCACTAGTTGGGATTGCATCCCCACTTAGCGGGAACGCGGCATCAATCGTCTCGAGTATTTCGCGCGCAGGAACAACTTGATCGAGCGTCCAGCCTTGGCCTGCATCGAGTGGCATGAACTCAATAAAGCGCAGACCAACACCTCGATCACGAGCGAACTCCACAA
>JBAXPT010000088.1:0-7859 GCA_037132095.1 Actinomycetes bacterium | reverse complement strand
GACGGCGTCGACGCTCTAGGAGATGCGGTTCGCGAGGCTGCAGATGAGATGGGTAACACGGGTCACGCCCTCGACCTATATAGCGGAGTGGGTATCTTCGCTGGCGTGCTCGCTATGCAGGGCTGGTCTGTAACCGCTGTAGAGGGTCACGACGGAGCAGTTAGAGATGCAGTCGTGAACCTTCGCGGGCTAGAGGTAAAGGCTATTCGGGCTGACGTAAACGAGTGGTCTCCACCTAAGAGCGATCTAGTAGTTGCTGACCCAAGTCGAGCGGGCCTCGGGAGCAAAGGGGTCGGCGTCGTCGTTGCAAGCAAACCTCGTCGCGTCGTTCTCATCAGTTGCGATGCCAATAGCCTCAATCACGATGCCCACCTATTAGGTAAGGCTGGTTACAGACTCTCATATGCAACACCCATTGATCTTTTTCCGCATACGTACCACGTCGAGGTAGTAAGCGTCTTCGATCGATAACCGAATCGACGCCTACTACCTCGTACGCAGTTCTTGATTTAGCTGCTACAGCGAACGCAGCATTCTTATTGGCTTATAGAGTTGTTGGCTCTACCGCTCCAGTACTGATTCGATACGTTGCGGTTACTTCACTTACTGCAACGAATCCGTCACCAGGCTTGCCGGTAGTTGCCCCACCAGCAATCGCAGCGATCGCAGTATCGAGTTCGTCATCCTCGACGAATACTGCGACGAGCAACTTGTGGGCTACGAGCATCTGATACTGGTGGCCGCGGTACTCGCCAGTTGCCTGGGGAGAGCTTCCGTGACCACGGACATCGGTGATCGTGAATCCATTGATGCCCCCACTCTCAAGTAGTGCTGCTACCTGACCTAAACGCTCTGGTCGAATAATTGCTTCGATGCGTTTCACTGTGCTCCCACTTCCTCACGCAGGCTTGCTGCATCTGTTGGTACAAGGTCTATTGGCATTGCGCCGTCAGTTGTAAAGAAGACCGAACCCTGAGCCTCAAGGAAGTCTGGGTACGCCAGCGCCCCCATCTCAGGCATATCAAGGCCAGCAATCTCATCTGCCTCACTCGACCTAAGGCCAATCGTCCTCTTAACAATTACGAAGAAGAGACCAGATGCGAGCGAGCACCAGGCGAGAAGCACGACAACTGACGCTAGCTGTGCCCATAGCTGACCTGCGTCGCCGTAGAAGAGTCCCTTAACGCCACCAGCGACACCGTTCCAGCCATCGCCGTAGGTTCCGTCAGCGAATAGTCCGAGAGCAACTAAGCCCCAGATGCCGTTGAAACCGTGAACAGCAACCGCACCGACCGGGTCGTCGACTTTTGCCTTTGACTCCACTACCCATACTCCGAATACAACGATCCCACCGGCGATCGCACCGATGAGCGCCGCCGCCCAAGGAGCAACGAAGGCACATGGCGCTGTAATCGCTACAAGACCAGCGAGCAATCCGTTACAGGTCATCGAGGGGTCTGGCTTGCCGTACTTCTTCCACATAATGAACATCGTCACCAAGCAACCAAACGCAGAGGCAAGGATCGTGTTCACGATAACTACGGTAAAGCGGAAATCAGTGGCAGCGAATGTCGAGGCTCCGTTGAAGCCCATCCATCCGACTAGCAGAACCATTGTTCCGAGTACCGCCATTGGAAGGTGGTGACCAGGGATTGCACGAGGGTTACCCCGCTTGTCAAACTTGCCGATCCGTGCTCCAAGAATCTTGGCTCCCCAGAAAGCAGCGACACCACCCATTGCGTGCACTACACCTGAGCCGGCAAAGTCAGCGGCACCATGCCCCCACTTCGGACCGAGTACTCCGAGCTGTGCGAGGAAGCCTCCCCCCCAGACCCAGTTTCCATAAACCGGGTAGAGAATCATCGAGGCAAATAAGCCCCAGCAGATAAATGCGGAGAACTTAAAGCGCTCAGCCATTGCACCGGTTGGGATGGTTGCAGTTGCATCCATGAATACCAACTGGAAGAAGAAGAACGCCAAGATTCCAACGTCGTATGCGTGCCCGGTTAGGAAGAAACCAGAGTGGGCAATTACTCCCCACTGCCCAATGTGCGCCTCGGGCCCTAACGCTGTAATCCCGAGCCCAGGTAAAGCAACCGAGCCAAACATCAGTGCATAACCACATACGAACCAGCCCACTACACCAAGGGCGAAGATCACGAGGTTCATAAGCATTGTGTGCGCAGCGTTTTTAGCTCGCGTGAATCCAGTCTCAACAAGAGCGAAACCGGCCTGCATGAATAGCACCAAGATGCCACCGACCATCAGCCAAACAAAGTTGATAGCCATGTGATCTTTTGCCTGCTGCGTTGCAATCGTAGAGATCGCATCTGGTCTCGGGGTATCAGACGGATAGACGCTCTCGACCTGTGTCGGAGAGATACCAGTCTTGGCTCCGGTTGGATCGCCGTTGTCGGCCACCGCAACGCCGGTCAATGCGCCGACTAGGAGCATGCTTGATACCAACGTCATTACGAGGAGACGCTTTCTAAATACTGGTGTTAACTCGCCCGCCCTCAACCCAGCTCGTCGACGCTGGCGCCGAAACATAGCTGGAGCAAGGAGAGCGGCTGCAAATAATGAAATAACCAACAGACGCAACATTTGGACCCTTCTTCATAGACTTCGAATGAGACATACGCCAAGATGCGCCGTTGCATCCAAGGAGAGTCTCTTACGGAAATGTTTCGCTTAATTTCTCTCTCTATGAACAGAGTGTTACGTGATCCGCGTCTCGCGCAGAGCAGCAAATGGGGTGAACGGGGGCAAAGGAGCCCTAAATAGAGGGTTTTGGGGATTAGGAGGCTGCTGCCTCGAAGCACTCAGCCGCAATACGGGTGAGGACGAGACCCTGATCCCACCTGTCCCCTAGCTCCTGTAGCTCGCCGTCTTCGCCAGGTCCTTGCAGCGCATACCCAAACTCAGCGGGTAGCAACTCAGGGGCGAAGCCAATCTCCATTCGCGGCGGAGGCACCATGTCGTACTCAACGGTATTGAGGAAACCAGCGAATGATCGCCCCCACATTGCACGAAAGTGCCCAACATGGTCCTGGCCCTCTACACGACCATCACCGACATCAACCTGCATGCAACCTGAGGTACCGATGCGCCCATGTAGATAGCGGACTCTCTCAAATACAGGTGAGAGCCAATCGAGTTTCTCTTCAAACTTTGACATTGTCATCTCATGCCCTGTGTACCAGTGCGAGAAATCTCCGTTGAATCGAATCTCTGGGAACCGCTTCACTAACTCAAGCGTTCGCCAAGAATCTTGGGTAAGTGTTGCGCGGTGAGTCTCAACATAAATAGGCATCCCCGAGGCGGAGGTTGCTTCGAGTACCTCTTCGATCATGCGATTGGCCTCGTCGTCATCCTCCATACCAGTGCCTAGTAAAAGAGTTGTGCATGCAAAACCTTGATCGGCCCACTGCATCGCGCTCTCAACAAGTCCACCGCGAGTTGGGCGAACGTCGAAGGTTGTTGCTACCAGATCAAACTCGCGACATAGTTCGGCATTGACTCCCTGAATACCCTGGTATCCAGCCTCACGAGCAGCCTCTAGCGCCGCACGCTGATCACCAACTGGTCCGGTACTCCAACTGGGGAGGAACCAAGTTGTAGCGATGTTGAGGTCTCGTCGAAACGATGGGGACATGGCGTTCATGCTCCTTTGATCACAAGCGCCACCGTAGCCGTCGCGTGAGTACTAGCCATTTGGTTGAACCTCCCATCGAGCAAGCTCGGTGCGGAGCCATCCTTCCTCCCAGAAACTCTGGTCTCCCCCATTATTTAGCAAGTAACGATGTGCGTCAGCCATAAGAGCTCTAAGCCTTGGATTGTCAGATGAAATCTCCGCAATCGCCTCGCCTATGCGAATCGCCAACGGAGCATCTCCTCGCGCCAGCGCCGACTCTGCTTTTGCAAGTGCGGCATCAACGCCGGCAGCATCTATGAGCTCTGCTAGCGCACTCTCAGCAGAGTCAGGGTAGAGCTCAGTTGTTGATCGGAGTTTGAACCACCCCACATACTCCTCCCAGAAAGTACGCACCGCCCACGAAACCTTTCCGTATCCCTGGCCGACGCGCATTTCCGCAGGCAACTCAATCTCCCGCATCAACGACCAGATATCGGTTCCAGCGTTTATCCCTTGGAGAGTCTGGTCATGCACATATGTAACTGCATCATGGAGACGCTCGAGAGATGCCTCTATCAAATCGGCTCCAACGATCGGCTCGTGCCTACCAGTAATCAAGACCTCGGGCCTAAGCGCGCGCACCATTCGATTCGTGGCGAGTTGCGGATCTACGAATCGATACCGGTCTCCGCGGATCGTGTTTACATTTGGGAAGTGTGGGAACAGCGGCCCGAATAGGTTGCTTACAAGCGCTATCCGATGCTCCGGGAGCCAGACAACACAGCAGTCTGTGGTCTCGCCCACCGCTGCATACAACTCAATGCGCAGACCATCAACCTCAAGGCTGTGACTCACGTCGAATAACACATCGGGAACTGGCACTGACTGCGCCATCGACACACCGGGGTTCTGCTTGTAGATGCGCTTTGCGTCGGTCCCGAGCATGTCGAACCAAATACCCGCAGTACGCATACGCAGGTCTTGTATGCGCTTGTCATCTAACTGGCAAGCAGGGTTATTTGCCTGGGCGATGTAGGTAGCGCCTTCTTCTTTGAACAGGTCAACACCCCCAACATGATCAACATGTGCCTGAGTCGTGATGATGTGATGAGTTGGACCACTTCTAATTGCATCGAATACGCGTCTGTGGTGAGGAGCTTCGTACCCCATCCCCGTATTCACAATCACACGCCCAGAGTCAGTGAGGATCATGTACGCGGCTGTGGTGCCGCCTGAGCGGTAGATAAGCCCATCAACTATTGGGTAGGCAGGGTCGTCATATGTCGGCGTTAGAAGCTCTCGGCCTGGGCGGGTATCAATAAGTTGATCTACTTGCTCCTGGATATTCACTGGACCTCAATCTGTACTGGGAATCGTTCAAGGTAGGCCCCGAAGCGAGACCGCACCTCCTCAGGGGTTGTAGAGAAATCTGAGCGCAGGTTGTAGACCACTCGCCCTTGCTTACCTCTTGGATGAGCCTCCTGATACGCGGATATCTCCGCGCGTGCCTGCTCTGTAAATTCAATATCTGCAGCGTCATAGATGCGCTGAAGCGTGCCCAATTCATCAGCCATATATTCATGGAAATACACATCAACGACGCGCCCTTTGGGCAGCAGTTCTCGGTCTCGCATTGAAGTATCGAGAAGCCGCCCAACGCGATCTGTCCAGTAGTCGCGATACCACTCTGGATTCGGCGAGCGATAGAGGGTACGCGCTCCATATGCGAGCATCGTGATTGTCGACTGCACAACTGCGACTGGGTCGCGATGCGTAACAACAATCGTTGCATCGGGGAAAGTTTTGAGAAGCGGAGCAATCTGCTCGAGATGTTGAGGAGACTTAAGGACCCAACGCTCGCGAGGCCGATACCACTGAAGAATCTGCAGAACCTTCTTCATATAGGTGTAGTGAGGAGTTTGATCATGATCTAGGTAGTAATCGCGCCACTTAGGGGCGCGCGCAACCCACTCGAGGTTGTAGTTCGAGAAGTCTGGGGCCATGAGCTCGTTCTCTTCGTGCACGTGGTCAGGCTCCATTGGGTGCATCGCTGCAACAAACGGCGCACCTACCTGCATCGACTCCCAAGCCTGCTGACAACGACTCCACCGCGGGTCTACGCCATCAACGTCGTGTACGCCGAGGGCTTCGCGCGAGTCAGGGACAGGTTCATACGACTCCCAGAGCGGCATTGAGCGAAATCGAGAGTCTGCGGCAAGGAGATTCACCAAGTTCGTTGTGCCAGAGCGCGGTAACCCGATCACGATTACTGGTTTCGCTATTTCAATCTCGAGAATCTCAGGGTGGCGCTTGAGTAGATCATGAATCTTCAGGCGATTGGATGCGTACCGAAGGCAGTCGCCCTTCATCAGTATCCGCCCGAGCCCTGTTCGATCTTCGTCTTCGTTCATCTCCGTAAGTTGGAGCTCTAAGCGTTCGCAGAAATCAATGTCACCAAAATCGTCTAGCCCTGTAGCCGTAATGGCAGTTTCACAGATGGCATCAAGTGTTAGATCAGTCTTCTTTGCCTCCCCATACTCAATCCCCATTCTTTGAATGTCATTGAGCACAGGCGCCGCGAGGTCGTCTATGCGGATCTCGTTTGTCATGTTCGTCCTTTAAAGAGCGAGGTATCCACCATCGACTGCGAGCACAGATCCAGTAGTAAATGAAGACGCCTCACATGAGAGGAACAACACCGCTGCAGCGACCTCCTCTGGAGTCCCCATGCGCCCCATCGCGCCGCGGGAGACCTCAGACTCAAGCATCTTCGGGAATGCCTTCATTGGAGCGGTCATCGGCGTGTCGATTAGGCCAGGCGCCACTGCATTGACTCGGATGTTCTCTGCCGCCCAGTGCACCGCAAGGTTGCGAGTTAGAGCCATGAGAGCCGCCTTCGCAGCCGAGTATCCAGGAACCATTGTTGATGAACGAAACGCCGCCATAGATACAAGATTCACGACGCTCGCTCCTCCCTGCATCGTGCTCGCCGCAAGAGCGGCGCGCGCTTTGACGGTGAGGCGCATCGCCCCCTCAAGATTTACATTCAGCGAAGCAGAGAATCCCTCGGGGCTCCACTCGTCTAATCCATCAGGGAATGTTGCTCCAGCGTTGTTCACCAATACATCGAGTCTCCCAAGGCTTCCGGCGAGAGCATCTACGGCGTCGCTGTCGCGTGTATCTAACTGCTGGAATGCGAAGGCTGAGAGGTCTGCCTCGTAATCGGTTGCACTGCTTCGTGTTCCTGTAATCGTTACTGCTGCCCCAGCCTCTGCAAAACCCGAAGCGATTGCGTATCCAATGCCGCTCGTCCCACCCGTTACGAGTACTGAGGTATCTGTAAAATCAAAACGCAGAGAATTTGTCATTGCGCATCCCCCATCGTGATCATGACCTTTCCGCAGTCTTTAGAGCCCTCGAGAATTGCGAGCCCTTTACCAAACTCCTCTAGGGACAACTTGTGTGTGATTAGCGCTGAGAGATCCTTGCGAGAGAGCATTTCAATTGCATCCTCAAATCGCTCTGGATACTCCATTGAGCCCCTAATTGTGAACTGCTTCATAAGGAGGTTCAGAAAACTCGTCGGCACTGGTCGGTAGTGAAGGGCAACAACTACTAAGCGGCCACCAACTCGTCCATTGCTAAGCACATCGCCGATCACACTGTCCGCGCCGGATGCCTCAATGTATACATCGGTTGCAGATGTAGGCCCAAACATGAAGGGGGCAGTTCCGTGTACTCGCTTGAGTTCTTCCCAGACGTCGACCTCTGATGGGTCGAGTGCATTTGAAGCGCCAAGACTCATGGCGAGGTCGAGACGCTCTCGACTGAAGTCGATTGCAACCACATCCTCAACTCCGCGGTCAATAAGTGTTGCAATCGCCATTAGCCCAATCGGCCCACAGCCAAATACAGCGACGCGCTCGCCGGGCTTTGCCTCGGACTGGTTTACAGCCTGCATCCCAACAGCGAGCGGCTCAGCCAATGCTGCGGTCGTAAGGGGCATGTCGTCTGGAAGCTTGAAGAGTCGTCTTCCACTCGCCGCATCTGGAACATGCAGAAGAGGGGTAAGGCCACCCTGCCCTCCGCCTGTCCCCATAGCGCCACCGCCACCATCCGAGGGGCAAATAGCGACTCTGTCGCCGATACTCAAATTTGAGACTTCATCCCCGACCCAATCCACCACGCCGGACATCTCATGACCAAGTGGAATCGGATGCCCAGG
>JBAXPT010000087.1:0-7862 GCA_037132095.1 Actinomycetes bacterium | reverse complement strand
AGTGCGGCTGAGTCGCGTCCACCAACAAGATTGATCTCGGCCGAACCAAGTTCGCGTAGATCTAGACCTGCGCAGAAAGCCGGATCTGCCCCAGTCAAGATAATTACGTCGGTAGCATCACTCGCCTCTGCCTCATTGATGGCGGTTGCAAGTTGAGTCAGTAGCTGCGAACTGAGAGCATTCCTAGCCTCAGGGCGATTGAGCGTGATCGTTGTGATCCGCTCGGAGGTCGTGCTCAACACAAGGTCCGTCATAGAGAGGGCCCCTGCGGTGCGGTTACTCGAAGTGAGGTCAGGTTATCGACGGCCGACGAGGGGTCGCTTGCCATGGTTGGCCTTGTTGCGACGGGCTCGTAACTTGCGTTTTTTTGTCTTCTTGCTCACGACTGACTCCTGGGGCACTTGTGCGGATGGGGGATCGTAGACCAGAGGGAGGCGCCACGTCCCCTCGGGGTGGCAGAGGCCTGCGCTGCGGGGGTTTGGGGTCTCCTGCCGGTACCCTGTGGAGCGTGGAGCATCTTGGGCTAGTTGGCCTCGCCGATTCAGGGCATGACCGTTTATTCGCCGCGCTAACTGGAATGTCAGTCGGCGGAGCCTCTGAGCGCACCGTGGGCATCGTGAAGCTCCCAGACGAGCGACTTGATCGGCTCGGCGTAATGTCGAAAACTGAGAAGCTCGTCCCCGCCACTTTTGAGATTGCCTACGTTCCCGGGCTCGCTCCTGAGCCAGGCAAAGGACTCGGGAGCCGACTGCTTGGAACCTTACGCGACTGTGATGCGATCTGCTTCGTACTGCGCTCAGATGGCGTTGACCCCGAGGATGATCTCGCGACTATCGAGTATGAACTTGTTCTTGCAGATCTCGCCTCGGTTGAGCAGCGACTTTATAAGCAGCAACGCCTTGCAAAGGGCGATAAGTCGCTCCTCGCTGAGATAGCGGTGCTCGAACTAGCAGTCGCCATTCTTGGCGAGGGAATACCGATCTGGAGATCTGATCTCAATGACGAACAGCGCGTGCATCTCGACCCGGTTTTCCTGCTAACGAATAAGCCAGTGCTTCTCGTAGTTGATGTCCCGATCGATCGCATCGACGAGATCGACTCAATCGCAGCGCCTCTCGGCGAGGGTGCTCTCGGGGTATGCACTGAGATTGAGGGCGACCCAGATGTCATCTCCTCGGATGGAGAGGAGCGCGCCTCCCTGCTTGCAGATTTTGGGGTGACTGAGAGCGTGGTGCCGCGTCTCGCTCGATCTGCTTTCCTAATGCTAGGTCTGCGCACATTCTTTACAACCGGTGAGAAGGAGACACGCGCCTGGATCTTTCGGGCAGGGGCAAAAGCCCCTGAGTGCTCTGGCGTGATCCACTCTGACTTGCAGCGAGGATTCATTCGAGCCGAGGTAGTGCACTGGGATGAACTCCTCGAGATCGGTGGCTGGTCTCAGGCGAAAGACGTTGGCCGCCTACGCGTTGAGGGCAAAGAATATGTAGTCGCCGATGGTGACGTTATGGAGATTCGATTCAACGTCTGAGGTTTGGGGTTTACCGTGTGGCTCATGCGCGATCTCGAAAGTATTGCCCCAGCCGAGGTACCAGCGACTCGGGGCGCCCGCCGAAAGGGACTCCTCGGGCGTGACGGAATCGAAGGTGCGCTTGTTATTAAACCTTGTAGGCAGGTTCACACAATGGGTATGAAGTTTGCAATTGATGTTGCGTTCTGTGACCGCACTGGTTTAGTAGTTCACAGCGCAACTCTGAAGCCTGGAAGATTGAGTCGTTTGGTAATGCGCTCATCACTTGCGATTGAGGCTGAGGCCGGTTCATTCGCAGAGTGGGGACTCGTGATTGGCGACGTGATTGAGGTGAGAGCGTGAGCGGATCATTAATTGTTGTTGCTACACCTATTGGGAACCTTGGTGACCTATCTCCGCGTGCTGTGGAGGCACTTGCAGGCGCAGATGTAATCGCATGCGAAGATACGAGACGCACTCGAGGGCTTCTCACCCACTCAGGAATTGCTGCAGCTGGTCGACTTGTAAGTGTGCATGCGCATAATGAGGATGAGCGAGCGGAGCGTCTTGTGGCGCGCATGCTCGATGGAGAGAGGGTCGCATACGTGACCGATGCTGGTACTCCGATGGTCAGTGACCCGGGTGCGCGTTTAGTACAGGCAGCAGTGCTTGCCGGAGTAAATATCGAGGTAGTACCAGGCCCGAGTGCCGTGCTCGCTGCGCTAGTTCTATCTGGCTTCCCTGCGGATCGTTTTGCATTTGAGGGTTTCATCCCGCGACGCGGCAAAGAGCGTGCCGCAAGACTCACCTCGATTGCTACGGATCTGCGCCCAACAGTTCTCTACGAAGCACCGAATCGCGTAGCGGCGACACTGGCAGACCTAGCCGATGCTTGTGGCCCCGAGCGCGCGTGCTGCGTAGCACGCGAGTTAACCAAGATGCACGAAGAAGTGAAGAGGTTGTCGCTCGGCGAGGCCGCTGAGTGGATGGCAGTTACTGAGCCGCGCGGCGAGTACGTAATCGTGGTCGGTCCAGGAGCGGAGATAGAGATTGTGATCGATGACGCGACTCTCCTAAGTGCTGTGAGCGCTGAGATGGCCTCAGGAGCCTCGTTGAGGGACGCATCTGCATCCGTGGCGGAGATGCACGCCGTACCAAAGCGTCGAGTATACGAACTCGCTCTCGCGGCTCAGCGCAAATAGAGACGGACGCGAATAAAGAGAGTCGTAATTAAATAGTTGTTAAGTGATCGATCGCCCCTCGGATAAGCGCGTCACGCATGCCTCACAAATAAGGCGGTCTGCAAACTCTCGCAGCTGATCCGGCGAGTCGCAGAAGGTGCATCCACTAGAGACCTTTCGCATCACCACGCGCTGGCCATCTACTGAGACATTTATCAGGTCCCCGACCTCGATTCCGAGGGATCGTCTGATCTCAACCGGAAGAACGACTCTCCCGAGCCTGTCAACCTTTCGGGCAATGCCGCTATCGCTCATAGTTCTGCGTTCTCGTCTTGAATATTTCCGAGATCATTGGCTAAATCCTTCGATTGAGAGTCTGCCACGGGCAGGGGCGGGGCCTGTCAGAACGGTAGCGTAGGCGTGTGGCCCAGAAGTTTTATGTGACAACCCCTATCTACTACGTAAATGACGTTCCTCATATTGGGCACGCGTATACGACCGTCGCGGCTGACACGCTTGCTCGCTGGCGCCGATTACATGGCGATGACGTGGTTTTCCTCACCGGAACGGATGAGCATGGGCTCAAGGTCCAGCAGGCCGCCGAGAAGAACGGGCTCTCGCCACAGGAGTGGGCAGATAAGACAAGTCTTCGCTTTGCTGAGGCATGGAAGATGCTCGACATCACCAACACCGACTTCATTCGAACAACTGAGCCGCGCCATCGGGTGGCAGTTCAAGAGTTCTTGCAGCGCGTCTATGACAACGGTTTCATTGAATTAGATAGTTATGAGGGGCTCTACTGCGTCCCCTGTGAGGCCTATTACGTTGAGGATGACCTGAACAACGGCAACTGCCCAGACCACGGCATCCCCGTAGAGAGAGTTAAAGAAGAGAATTATTTCTTTAGGCTCTCGCGTTTTGAGCAGAGGTTGCTTGACTACTACGCAGAGCACCCGGAGGCAGTTGCGCCTGAGTCTCGTCGCAATGAAGTGCTCGGTTTCATAAAGCAGGGACTGCGCGATTTCTCAATGAGCCGTACCTCAATTACTTGGGGAATTCCACTTCCCTGGGATGAAAACCATGTCACCTACGTATGGTTTGATGCGCTCTTTAATTACTGCACCGCTGTTGGTTTTACGGCCGACCCAGAGCGTTTCGCTGAGGTTTGGCCAGCCGATTACCACCTAATCGGCAAAGACATTCTGAGATTTCACGCCGTGTTCTGGCCAGCGATGTTGATGGCAGCGGGGCTTGAGCCTCCGAAGCATGTATTCGCTCACGGTTTTCTTATGGTCGGCGGCGAGCGCATGAGCAAGACGCGCTTGAACCAGATTGCACCCGCTGATCTTGTTGAGACCTTTGGCTCCGATGGATTTAGGTATCACTTTCTAGTTGACCAGCATTTTGGCCCGGATGGTGATTTCTCGTTTGAGCAGATGGTGACGCGCTACAACGCTGACCTTGCGAATAACTTTGGAAACTTGGCGAGCCGTGTACTCAACATGGCGGTCTCCTACTGTGACTCGGCTACGCCCTCAACTCGTGAGAATGGTCCATTGGCCGCGGCGTCGATGCAGGCGCTAGAGAGACTCGAGATGGCTATGGAGTCGCTGAACTTCTCATCCGGCTTCTCCGCTGTTTGGGACTTCATAGGGGCTACAAACGCTTATATAGAAGACCGTCAGCCATGGGCACTTAGTAAAGCTGGGGATGCCGAAGCGACCTCTGCCGTGATCGGCGACTGCCTAGAAGCACTGCGTATCATCGCGATTCTGTCATCGCCTGTTCTTCCGCGAGCATCGAGTGAGCTCTGGAGCCGACTTGGATTACCGGGGGAGCCGACAGAGGCGCGACTACCTACGGATGTGGTGTGGGGTAGCGCGTCCACAGCAGGGAACTCCCTCGTGAAGGGCGCAGCACTCTTTCCTCGACTCGACGTACCCAGCTAGTGACACGAGGTTCGAGTGAGTAGCGATCTGAGGTGGGCTGATAGCCATGTCCACCTTTTCTCAATAGAAGAGGGTGCAGATGTGGCGCTCGAGAGAGCACGCGCCGCCGGCATCGAGTTATTCGTATGCGTCGGGACCGACCTCGCTACGTCCCATGCATGTGTCGAACTTGCAGCAGCCCATTTAGATGTAACTGCAACAGTTGGGCTGCACCCCCACGATGCGGTGAACCTCGCTACGGAGTTGGAGCAACTCGATGAACTCTCTCGCCACCCCGAGGTAGTGGGCATCGGAGAGGCTGGCTTTGACCTCTTCTATGAGCACTCCTCGCACGCCGAGCAGGAGGAGGCATTTAGATGGCAGGTATCTCTGGCCAAAACACTTGGAAAGAGTCTTGTGATCCACTCCCGAGACGCATGGGATGACACGTTCCGGGTGCTTGAGACCGAGGGTGTCCCTGAGAAGACAATCTTTCATTGCTTCACCGGCGGACCCGAAGAAGCGGAGCGAGCCCTCGCCCTTGGCTGTTACCTCTCCTTTAGCGGGATCATTACTTTTAAGAATGCCGACGACCTTCGCGCAGCGGCTGCGATTACTCCCCTTGAGCGCGCACTCGTTGAGACGGACGCGCCTTACCTCGCTCCAGTGCCTCACCGAGGTCGACCAAACGAACCGCTCTACGTGTCCTACGTAGGTGAGGCTCTCGCCGCGGCGATGGGTCGAGAGGTTGAAGAGGTGGCTTCGGTAACGACCGCAACTACTAAACGCTTGCTTGGGCATTGAGGAAATATTGAGGAGTGACCTGCGCCTATACAGTATAATTCCCATTATCTGTATTGCAGATTGACCCTATAGGGCGTGGGTCGGTACGGTCAGGCGTCCCCTAATCGGCCGCTTGGTTGGTGCGGGGTGGCCCCTTCAAGTCGCTGGGGCCTCTGCTCTTGAAAGGGCCGACCAATCCGCGATAACTCCACTCGGGCGGGTGCCCGAGCAGGCTCCACGAACCATGAATCGCGGGCGCGTCGTTATGCCTTGCGCTCCGTTCGCCCATCACCCGCGCGCGTCGAGGCACCGGAGCCTGGGGCTTGGCTACCGATTCTCGATGTCACCGATGCGATCGCTCGGAGTGAGGCGATCTACGCGTTAGTACAGGCCGAGGTGAGCACTGATTCGTTAGAGCAGCAGTTCTCTGGCGGGGTAGACCTAATAGAGCTTGAGCGTCCGAGTGCCCTATCTGCATTGGCCGAGGCATCTGACCTTATCGAGTCTGATTTTTGGTCCACCTCCGGTGTGGAGTTTGATTTAGCGGTCGCTAACCCTGAGCTCGTCGGCTTCGCCCCGGCTCGCGTATTTGAGGGAGCGAGCACCTCAGTCGCCGCATTAAAGATCGGTGTAAAGAGCGGTTCAAATGTAGAGCACCTCAAGGATGCAGACTCCTCGCCCCGCGTCTTGGAGAGCAGTGTTGAGTCTGAATTAGCTCTTGCAAAACGGAGCCTGCGAATTCGTCATGCTTATAGTTCTTTAGCCTTCATGGTGGTTTTGCTTTTGGTGGCGCTAGTGGGGGCCCGCATCTTCGGCACCACGCCACCAGTTCGCTACGTGGCGGTATCTGTAGATGGATCAGTGAGCACCATTGAGACACGTGGGCGCAGCGTCTCAGATGCACTTACTGCGGCGAATGTCGAGCTCGGTAAGCACGACCGCGTTCTACCTAGCGCCTCGACTCCGTTGAGAGATGAGACCAATGTTCGAGTTCTCAGGTCTTTCCCTGTCATTCTCGATTTTGACGGAACCACCCGCAGGGTTCAGACAACTCGGAAATCAGCAGAGGCCCTAAGCAGAGAGCTCGCCCTAGGTGCTGCGGTGGTTACCTCCGCTCCTAAGCGGCTCTCGGCCGGAGCCGCTGTGACCCTGCGCACCCCGCGCTCAATTACTGTTCTGGCAGATGGGTCTTCGCGCACTCTTACGACTACGAATCTGACTGTCGGCGAGGCCCTTTTTGCTAGCGGGGTAGCGATTGGCGCGAACGATGAAGTAACTCCGCCGGTAGGTTCGGCTGTGGCCAAGGGCCTCACGATCCGAGTAACGCGCCTATCTCAGGGCGAGCGAGCAGTACTCGTTGGAGTACCTGCAGGCGAGGAGCGCAGGAACGATGCATCCCTCAATGTGGGGACGACCAAGGTGATAAGACCAGGGGTAAACGGTCAGAATCGTGTTGTCTATCGAGTCTCGTTACGTGACGGGGTCGAGACTTCTCGCCAAGCGATCCGAACAGAGGTTGTAGTAGCGCCCGTCGCCCGCATCGTCGGGGTCGGGACGCGAAGCGTAAGGCGCAGTGCAGCCTCAGGGGCTGGTGCCCCCGCAGTCCAAGGCACTAGTCGCAGCGAGTCTGGTCAAGGAACTCATTACGCTTTTACCTCCTCTTCGTGCGCACATAAAACATTGCCATTTGGGACTGTGGTCAGGATCATCAATCTCAATTCGGGTGCAAGTACTACCTGCACAATTAGAGATCGCGGCCCGTTCGCAACTGGTCGCATCATCGATATGTCGCTAGATACTTTTGCTCGAATAGCGCCCCTTTCTCAGGGAGTAATTCCAGTTCGCATCGAGTGGTAGGCCAGACAGAGATTTACTCTAAAAGTATTCACTCCAAAAGTATCGACTCCATTCGTGAGCCCAATAGTTATGCCATTACTCACGCCAGTAATCCGCGTCGAGGGGCACTAAGCCTGCGACTATTCGGGGCGTGATTCTCCCAACCGCTACCTCTATTAGGGCGCTACTTGCAGAGCATGGTGCTGCGCCGAGTAGAGCCCTAGGTCAGCATTTCTTGGCGGATCCCAATACCGCCCGCAGGATTGTCCGACTCGCGGACCTTGAGCCAGGTGCGCGTGTATTAGAGATCGGGCCCGGGGTTGGTTCACTGACCGCCGCGTTGCTCGAGGCAGATGCACGCATTACTGCACTTGAACTCGACCGACATGTCCTGCCGTTACTCGACGCAGTACTCGAGAGCACAGGGATGGCTGATCGCGTCAATGTGGTTCATGGAGATGCGATGACTGCAGACCTCGCTGCCATTTGCGGTGAGTCTCCGGTTATTTGTGTATCGAATCTCCCATACAACGTGGCGACGCCGATTGTGATGCGACTCCTGAACGAAGCCCCGAATGTGACGCGCCTTCTTGTGATGGTGCAGCGCGAAGTTGGAGAGCGCATGGC
>JBAXPT010000086.1:0-7913 GCA_037132095.1 Actinomycetes bacterium | reverse complement strand
CCGATACCAGTAGCAACCGCAACTGAGTATTTAGGTGAAGCATTCCTAAAACTGCTCGTGATTGACGGCACAGACATAAGAACAATTGCTCACATGGGTAGAGCAATACCGGCGAAGCTGCTTACCGCTCTCGAAGAACGCGACCTCGTCTGTCAGGTGCCTACATGCGATATGGCAATTGGCCTAGAGATAGATCACATCGTGCCGTTCGCTGAGGGTGGCGCTGCATCACTTGAGAACCTTGTACGCCTCAGTAAACGACATCACCTCCAGAAAACACATGATGGATACCGGCTCATTAAACGGGAGAGCAATGCTCGTGGGAGCGATGACGACAGGGCCTCAACCTGGGAATGGCGTGCACCCCCGGATACTGGATGAATCTGCGAAATGTCGAGCCTCGAGAATCTAGCGACGTGAGGGTGCGCCCAAAATATGGGCCGGGGCAAGGCCGGATCACCCATAGCGAAGCGCCATCCCATCTCCACCATCGCGACCATTGCCACCCCCAGAGAGCATTAGAACGCCGAGTAATAAGCAATTCCGCGTTCCCGTGCTCGTTACCTGTAAGAATTTCAGGGTAAGTCATTATTCACATACAGATGGGGGGCAAGACCATGTTTGGCATCGGTGCACCAGAACTCTTAATTATCGTGGGCATTTTGTTGATCCCTGCAATGATCATCGTGATGATCGCAGCACAGTGGATGGTATTCACAAAGGCAGGTCAGCCTGGCTGGGCCTGCTTGATACCGATCTTGAACTTTCTTGTGATTCTGAAACTTGTGAAACGCCCCATGTGGTGGATTCTTCTGTTGCTAATTCCAATAGTGAATTTTGTGACACTCGTTATTGTGGTCCTTGACCTTGCGAAAGCATTTGGAAAAGGGGTTGGATTCGCTATTGGCCTCATCATCCTTGGCCCGATCTTCTACTTGATCCTCGGATTCGGTAGCGCCACCTACCAGCTCGAGCCAGAGCCCATCTTCTAGAAGCAACTTCTCGCTGAGCGAGTACCAAATTTGTAACCAACGCCCGGCTGCTAATAGTGGCCGGGCGTTGTGTTGTGGTCTTGTCGCATCGACTCGAATTGAATCTTGCGCGCCCCATTCTTAGACAATTATTAGGCGCTGCTTCACAAATACATTCGATGTGGGTGAGAGTCTCTCGGCTAACACCCCCGAGAACGAACGGAATCCAATGTCACGCCTCTCTTCAGATAGCTTCCCTAAATCGCGCGCCATCGGAGTCTGCCTCCTCGCCGTCACCGCTCTCATTGCTGGCTGCTCTAGTAACAACTCGTCAAGCAGATCCACCTCGACAAGCGCGAAATCGGCAGAGCAATCGCAGCACGTATTTGAGACTGCACACTTCGCCGATGGAGCAATCGTCGATGGCACGAAGAACGCAGCCTGCACTCTGAACGGCGGAGCGAAGGCAACATGTGCAACCTTCACTATCGCTGGCTACCCGACCGCCTACTCAACAGGCCCATTCTGCCCAACCACGATTACCACTCCTGCGAGCGAAGCGGGAATCTGGTTCGACGGGAACGGAACCTACGACCTCACAGGTGAGTTCATTAAGAACCTAGCCACGTTCTACAACGACAACGAGTGGCACATGTACGACCCAAATGGCAACATCAACGTCACAGATACGCGTGAAGCCTTTCTTGGTGCAGCTAGACCTGATGTTGACCCGAAGTATCAGAACTTCTGTGTTGAGGGCCGTCTCGAGTGGCTCACTAATGGCGAAGCTATTACCAAAACGGTCTCAATTCCAACCAAACCAGTGCTCACTTCCTCTTCCCCCGCTACTAACCATGGAGACTGGGGAGTCACACTCGACGGAGTCGTGATAGCCGCATCTGCACCTGTGAGCGCAATCCTCGGCGCGCATACCATCGCCTCATTCGACAAGTGTGGTGGGCACTTCAACAACGCGGAGGGATATCACATGCATGCCAGCACAGGTTGCGGCACTGTTGATGACGACCACATCTCTGGTGAGACTGCAATGTTCGGCTACGCAATGGATGGATTCCCCATCCATCTTCCCCTGAAAGCAAGCAAGCTCAAGGCAGCAGAACTCGATGAATGCGGAGGGCACTCAACGCCTGGATTGGGCTACCACTACCACGCGAATAGCCCATCGAAGAACTCTGTACTTACATGCCTCAAGGGCCAATTCGTCGCAGTTGCCGGTGGCCGTGGTGGCCCACCAGGAGGCCCTCCGGGTGGTCCGCCCAGATGAACACCAGTTCAGTCTCCACGTCCTAATCATCTAACAAATAATCATCTAACAAAGTAGTGAAGGTTTTATAAAACTATGAATGTGAAACGCATTTTCTCTTTCTCCATTGCAGTAACCGTTCTCGCCATCTCCGTATCGTCATGCTCAGGGTCAGGCGGTTCTCAGGAATCCAGGTCCGCCAAAGCAGACTCCACCACTACATCAACGGCCGCATCCACTGCGATCACCAATAAATGGGTCGGACCCTCAATCGACATAACGAAGTTGCCGATCGGCACATCAAAGGTTTTAACTAGCGGGCCCGGGGTTGGCGTGTTATTCGCATGTGATGCCGGCAACTCTGGAGGCGGAGGAGCCCGCGCTGCTGGTCCATGGCTCAATGAGGCAAGCGGAACTTGGGACAAGTCGAAGAAAATCTCTGTCACGGGAGATGTTGCATGGCCAATGGCGACCTACAGCGAGTCCGTCAAAGGCGAGACGCGAGTTATAACTAGTAACGGACTGCCGGTGGACTCCATCACAGGGACATTCCCCATCGCAGCGGATGACCCTGCGTATGCCTATGACCGCAACCCAAACAGAGTCGCGTCGAGCGTGGTATCACTAACGCTCCCGGCCTCACCGACAAAAGCAGCGAGCCCAACTTGCCTCGGTAAAGGCACGATCGGGGTCGCAAAGAACGGCGTATCTTTCTACGCCTCGATCGACGAACGGAATCGGGACGCCGTCGCCTACGAGACACAAGACAAATGTGATGGGCACCCTCAGCAGGCAAGCCTCTATCACTACCACGACATTCCTTCATGCATTCTCAAAGCCTCGACCGGGCCATCCACAGTTGTCGGGTACGCGAATGATGGGTTCCCGATTGTCGTCGAGAGGGACTCCTCTGGAGAACTCCCGACGAACAAGGACCTCGACGAGTGCCACGGACGTACCTCGCAGGTACTGATCGATAATGAGGTAGTCAACACCTACCACTACTCAGCAACTATTGAGTTTCCTTACTTCATTGGGTGCTTCACAGCGAAGCCTGTTGCATAAGCCGGCCCGGGAATGTGGCAAGTGATTGCTCGCCTGAGGAGGTACTAAGAGCAGGTAGCGAGAAGAGGTAGGTAAGCCATAAGAGGCGCTAGCGACCTCACCACCAACAATGGCGAGACGCAGCGCACGCCGTTAGTCTTGACACTATGACTGCCAATACATCACTCCCCTCTGACCAGCCCAGCGACACAGGCCGCGACCTGCCCTCTGTGGTCCGCTCCCCAGCTGCGCGATTTCTAAATCTTCCTGACTGGCCCTACGAACGTCGCGAGGTACTCGTACCTGCCGGCCCAACTATTCCCGGTGTCGAGACACTCTCAGTTGCTTACGTAGATGAAGGACCAAAAGACGCGATCCCTGTCGTGATGCTCCACGGCGAACCAACATGGGGATACCTCTACCGACACATGATGAAAGATCTTCTAGAGCGTGGTTACAGAGTTCTCGTGCCGGACCAGATCGGATTTGGTCGCTCAGACCAACCTACAGACAAGGATGCGTATACGTACCCCGCGCATGTCTCCTGGATGAATGCATGGTGGAGTGCAGTTGCACCTAAGAACGCTGTCTTCTTTGGTCAGGACTGGGGCTCTCTAGTTGGCCTTGCAGTCGCATCAATGCATGCCGATGACGTTCGCGCAATCGTGATCGGAAATGGAATCTTGGGGCGCAAGTTCAAACCCCAAGAGGGTGGGGCATTTGGAATGTGGCAAGAGTTTGCCGCAACTATTGACTACCTCGAGTGCGGGCGAATGATAAGAGGCGATCTTGTTGGTGGCGTAAAGATTCCACTCACTGAGGCAGAGTCTGGCGCCTACGATGCGCCATTCCCCGATGCCACACACCAAGCAGGGGCACTTAGTTTTCCTTCACTAGTCCCAACCTCAGCGGATCAAGATGGTGCGAAAATCATGCTGGGGGCATGGAGCATCTTTGACACCTGGGAGAAACCCTTCGCAACCTGCTTTGGAGTCCCCGATCCAGTTACCGGCCACGGACAGAAATACTTCGCCGAGAACGTGCCCGGGGCAAAGCGCTCAAGCCACACCACCATCGAAGGGGTGGGCCACTTCTGCCAAGAACTTGGGCATTCTGAAGTAGTTGCGGCGATACATGAAGCAGCGACACAGGCTTAGACGCTAAAGGCTCTAACCTGCGCTAGGTAGAGGCGGCCTGCAACGCTCGCCCCCCAATCTTTAACCCAATATCTAAAACTATTTATCCAAAACCGGAGGAAACAATGAAACAGCATCACCTCATTCACCGAGTAGCGGCATTTACTGCAACAGCGTTGATTGCATCAAGCACTCTGGGGGCAGCTGCACTCCCAGCCGGAGCGGCATCGACCCCCAAGCCCGGTGGATCGATTGTGTACTCCGTCTCAGGAAAGACAACGCAGTTCTGTCTACCTAAGGCGCAGATGGGTGTCTCGGGCATCATGATCACTCAGAGCATGTATGACACGCTTACCGTTCCAAACGACAAGGGTAAGTACATTCCGTACCTCGCTAAGTCGGTAACACCTAACGCCACATTTGACAAGTGGACCATCGGGCTGCGACCTGGCGTGAAGTTCCACGATGGAACCCCTGTAGACGCTGCAGCAATTAAAGCGAACATTGATGCATGGCGAAAGGGTTTATTGCTTGCATTTATGTTCTCACCGGTATCCGACGTCGCTGTCGCCGACCCCCTGACGGTTGTTGTCACAATCAAGCAGCCGTGGATTGCGTTCCCCGCCTACCTATTCTCCGCTGGGCGCACAGGAATCGCTGCACCGGCGCAGCTCAACGACACTAAGAATTGCGAGACAAACCTCATTGGTAGTGGACCATTCAAACTCCAGAGTTTTGATCCGTCTACCGGCGATGTTGTCGTAAAGCGCAACCCTAATTACTGGCGCAAGGGCTATCCGCTTCTGAACAAAATCACATTTAAAGTGCAGGGAGACTCAATTCAGCGGCTTAACGGCCTACAAGGCGGACAGTTTGATGTCATCCATGTGACCTCGGGAAAGAACGCTAAGGCTGCGGAATCATTTGCAAATGTAAATGTCCTTGAGAATGAAAAGGGTTTCAGAGACATCAACAACATGCTCTTGAATACATCACTAGCCCCATTCAATGACCCAATCGCCCGCGAAGCACTTGCACGTGGCATCAATCGCCAAATCTTGAATGTCTTGGCCAACAGGGGCACGGGTGAGGTTGCAAACCAAGTTGTCGACTCCAAAGTTATGGGTGCCTCTAAGAAATCTGGTTTCCCCAAATTTGATGTCAAGAAGGCAAAGCAATTAGTCGCTGCCTACAAGGAGAAGCATGGCGGGGAGTTCACGTTTGACCTACAAACAACCTTTGATCCTATTGTTCAAGGCAGCGCAGCAGAGATCAAGAGACAGGCGCTCAAATTAGGGATCACCGTAAACCTGCCTTCACCTATAGATGAAGCACAGATTGTTAATACAGCACTTGCTGGTAAAACAACTGCTTTCCTATGGCGGAATTACCCAGGATCGGATCCTGACACGCTTTATGTTTGGTTTCACTCTGGTTCGCTGGTGAACTTTGGTCGTATCAATGACCCAGTAATAGATGCGGGTCTTGAACAAGGTCGCATCGAGACTGACCCTGCTAAGAGAACGGCCATCTATACAAAACTCTTCAGGCACATGTCAGCAACTACCCCTGCACTTTGGTTTGGATACTCAGACTGGTACATAGCATCTAAATCAAACATCAAGGGCATCATTGGGCCGAAGCTTCCAAATGCATCTGGCAAGCCCGGCAAGGAGAACCCATCTCAGATCATCGCAGGGTTCCACCAACTGCTTGGAATCTCAAAGGGGTAGCTACTAGTTCCCTCGCAAGACCATTGCGAAGTTAATTGCGAAGTTAATGACAGAGGGTGTGCTGCGGTTATCCGCGCACACCCTCTGCTATTAGTAGGGCGCCGAAGATAAAGAACGCAGCCGCTGCCCCGATCTTCACTGCGTGCTCTGGTAGTCGTTTACCTAAGACTCGACCGACTGCAATTGCGAGTCCATCGGCTGCGACCATCCCAAGTGTGCTCCCAAGCCAAATCCCAAACCATGGTTTGTTCGTGGCGAGAGTGATAGTCGCGAGCATTGTCTTGTCACCTAACTCAGCCAAGAAGAACGCGATACTCGCTGCCACAATCGGGGAGCGGAATACACCGTGTACTTTTGCCTCATCCTTCTCGGTTAGTTCATCACCCCGCAGCGTCCATGCCCCAAAACCAAAGAAGGCGATACCTGCAACGATATTGATTGCATTTGTTGGGAGGCGATCCCCAATGAGTCCACCAATTGCGACGCTCCCGAGGTGAACGATCGCTGTAGCAATAGTGATCCCGAGCAGAATCTTGACAGGAGGAAAGCGCGTCGCAAATGCGAGAGCCATCAATTGACTCTTATCGCCTAACTCTGCGATAAAGATCACGCCAAAGGCCAGTAAGAAAGCAGCGAGCATGGGTTTGGCTTAACTCCTAGATATCGATGACGGTAGAAGCGCGCCACGTTTGGTGGAGCAAGGCTAGGTCAAGAGTCTCGATCGCTTTGATTCTCCTAGCACTTCGTTTCTCGGCGTTGGGTTGCCAAACGTATGGAATCGCTCGCAGAATCCAGCCGCGCGCGAGTGCAGATGACGAGTTTGCGACTCGAGCATCGAGGTCTGGAGTGCGGCTTGGGTTTAAGTAGACGCTCAGTACGAGCGCACGCACAAGTCCTCGATCAGCAGGGAGCCCCGCCGCACGAAGCCGAGAGACTAGAAGTGAAGCGAGCACCTGCAACTCATGAACACCGTGGCGAGCGGAAGAGATTAATCCTGTGGTCAGCGGAACAGCGGCGAGGGCAAGCCTCACTCCCCTACCGCTTGGCGTGACTCGCCCTGCAAGACGCAGACTTGGTCCTACCCGTCGCCAGACCGAGAGTGCAACCGGCAGGCTCACCATCGCAAAGCGAGCCATGCGCGCGCCTACATCCTCCGAATCCTCGATCAGTCGATCATCGCTTAGTAACCGGAGTGCCGTAGCCGCATCAGGAACAACTAATGGCTCGGCGAAAATGCGATCAAGAGCGGCATCGACTAATTCTTGAGTACGGTCACGTACCTGATCACGCCGTCCATTAAGCGCATCACGGATTCCCAAAAGGCGATCCTCTACCGACATATGACGAGGCTACCCCCGACCGGGACGATCCGATTAGCCCACTATTTGGAGAGGGCCTAGTAGCGACTGGATGCCGGGATTCTCGCCATTCTCCGCCGAAGTGCCATCTGCTCATCAACTGCGATAGAACATCACGGTTATCAATCTCCGGACCGCCCGGAGCCAATACTCGGAGGATTCATGCCTGAGGCCGTCATCGTCGCTACTGCTCGTACCCCAATTGGGCGCGCAAATAAAGGTTCACTCGTTGACTGCAGGCCAGATGACCTCGCCGCGGGAATCGTCGATGCTGCTCTAGCCAAGGTTCCCCTACTTGATCCGGCCGAGGTCGAGGACCTTCTCATTGGTTGCGCACAGCCCGCCGGTGAGCAGGGATACAACCTCGCACGCGTAGTTGCACTCCTCGCTGGGATGCCGACTGCACC
>JBAXPT010000085.1:0-7959 GCA_037132095.1 Actinomycetes bacterium | reverse complement strand
GAGAGTTAAAAGTCTTAGCAAAGCATTAGATATTCAGAAGCTGCAAGACCGCAGGATCGCTGTGCGACAGGATTGGTTAGGTCCCTGGGACTCCGCTGTTTATAGCGCTTTAGTAAACGAAATGACTCGCCGGGGCGCGAAGGTCATCGTCCCAGAGGATGCGCGGTCTAAGCGATATTTTGGAGACAGCCGCTCTGGGCCGCCTTCTTCAGCGTCCGTTGTTTGGAATTTCATTGTTACCCCGGAGCGTTTCGCTGAACTCCGCGCTAGACCAGGAGCTCATGTGATCTGGTACGAGGGCGGGTCAACTGGCGTGATCGAAGTCCCCTCCAATCCGCACCGACAAAAAATTGGTTAGAGAGTCACAGAGGCGATCTTCCAACTGGGTTATCGTCAACGCTCCCGACGCGAAGCGAGAATCCACAACAGCAGCAACTACCAAATCGCCGCCGCAGGAAAAACGCCCCAGCAATTACAAAACAACCCAACCCCAATGAGGGCCCGGTTGTTTTCTATGTATTGCTACGTGCCATGGCGGAGGGGGTGGGATTCGAACCCACGGAGCTTGCGCTCACACGCTTTCCAAGCGTGCCGATTCGGCCGCTCTCGCACCCCTCCCGGGGACGCAGATGGTACAGGGCGCAGAGGCTGATACGGTGGCCGGGCGGACCGTGCTAGGCGGGGAGTTCGTGGTGCCCTATACCCCAGATCCACTTTTAGGGGGCTGAATTCCCATCCGAGGCCCGATTTGCCACTGTTAGAGCGCCTCGCACGTGGTGTTGTTAGTCGGGTCCTTAAGCAACGGGATCTTCGTGAAACGAGTCAGGTCCGTAAAGGAAGCAGCTCTCAGCGGAGCCCCCCGTGTGCCTTGAGGTAGCCCGGCTTCTAGCCGGCGACGAGACACGCGGGCAGTGGCTCCGGGTCGACGGTGGGTGCACGGTCCGCACTTTTTATTTATCCACTAACCAAACTCCTCAATTATTGGTCAGCGATCGGGCCTGTATTAGGTCCCCCTCGGTCGCTAGGGTCAGGGGCAATGGCATTCCAGTCGCTCTACCGAAAATACCGACCCCAGCGTTTCGATGCTTTGGTTGGCCAAGACCCAGTTACGACTGCACTCCGCAACGCTGTACGCGAGCAGCGTGTTGGGCACGCGTATCTACTCTCAGGGCCACGCGGCACCGGCAAGACAACGAGTGCACGAATCCTTGCGAAGGCTCTCAACTGTCTCAACCTTGGTGCTGATGGCGAGCCGTGTGACGCGTGTACTAACTGCACCGGTATCAGTGCTGGAACATTTACAGATTTGATTGAGCTCGATGCAGCCTCAAACCGTGGAGTTCAAGAGGCGCGCGATTTGGTCTCTCGAATCAACCTTGGTCTAGGAGCAGGTTCATCTCGCAAGGTATACATCCTTGACGAGGTTCACATGCTCACCACCGAGGCATCCAACACGCTTCTTAAGACTCTTGAAGAGCCTCCAGACCACGTAGTTTTTGTACTCGCTACAACTGATCCACAGAAGGTGCTCCCGACAATCAGATCGCGCACTCAGCACTTTGAGTTCTCGCTGCTCTCGGTTCATGACCTCTCTGCGCACCTAGCACATATCCTTGATTTAGAGGCTGTGGAGTATGAAGACGAGGCTCTTGAGATCGTTGCGCGTGCTGCAGCCGGTAGTGCCCGTGACGCTCTCTCGCTGCTCGACCAAGCTCTGGCTCACTCTGATGGTCGTGTAACTGCTGAGCAGGTTCGTCGTGCATTTGGAGGCTCTCCATTTGCACAGCGCTTGGCCGTGTTAGATGCAGTCGCCGCGGAGGATACGGCTGGAGTGCTTGTCTGCAATGCAGCGTTGCTTGCATCAGGCCACGACCCGCGCCGCATCGCAGAGGATCTCCTTCGTACACTTAGAGATACTTTTCTCTTAATCGCAGGTGGGGGGCGCGTCGAGGTTGACCCTCCATTAGAGGAGCAAGCGCAACTTAAAGTCGTTGGTGCTGCTCTCGGCACGGCGCAGATGGTGCGAGCGCTTGAGACTCTTGGGCAGGCAATTATTGATATGCGTGGCTCTGAGGCGGCCGACCCGCGACTGGTGTTAGAGGTTGCATTGGTGCGTCTCGCTCGTCGCGATACGGGAACTCCACTGCAGGCTCTCTCAGATCGTGTCGAGCGCTTAGAACGCGCAGTTGGAGATGGGCGCGCGATCTCGGCGGCTGGTACCGGCGATGAGGGTCGCGAGAAGGCTGCGGCACCGAGAGCGGCCGCACCTTCAGGACCGAAGACTCCGCCGGCAGCTCAAGCTCCTCCGCTATCTCAAGCGCCTGAGCTTGCTATCTCGCCTTCGCCGCGCCCGAGCGCTCCGAGCAGTCCGACCCCAGCAGGATCACCCGATCCCGAGGAGAACTCAACGTTCTCGCCCTCCTCGCCACGCCCTGGTCTAGGGGCGCTGAGAGCCTCCGTGAGAGCAATTACAGATGCTCCCGCTCAAGGATCAGCCACCGCGTCCGCGGACCAGTCAGGCGGGTCTCAATCAGGAGGGTCTAAATCAATAGCGTCTGCTGCTTCAGAGAGCACTGCACCTCCAGCCTCCGCTCCGCAGGCTGCTGGTGCTGCGTTCGAGTCGAGTATCGAGGAGGTAATAGAGGCTTGGGCAGGGGTCCTAGAGACCCTCGAGCGCAAGGTGCAGATTCAGGTGCAGGCAGCGAACCCAATCTCGGTCACCGATGGTGTTGTCACCTTTGCTGTGCCACGCGACTCGATTGACTCCGTGCGCCCGAAATTTCAGCAGGAAGCCCCATCCATTCGAGACGGCTTCCTTGCTGCGCTTGGTGAGATTCCGCGCTTCTTACTTGTCCCGATCGAGCCGGTGGTTGAGGTTGCCGAGCCAGTTGAGGAGAGACCAAAACGCAAGCCCCCTAAGACAGTTGCAGAGCCGGTTGAGCCAGAGCGCGAGTTAGAGGATGGCGTGCACCCTGACGACATAATCGATACTCCAATTAACTCGGAGTTAGATTCAGTGACGCGCATCGAGAGTTTCTTTAGCGGAACTGTTGTTGAGGAGCACGAGAAGCCGTAAGAGGCAGAAGATCGTACAGAGTGTTCTGCAAACTATTAGGAGCGAATTACATGGCGAAGCAGAAGCCCCAGATGAACGCAATGATGCGTCAAGTGCAGCAGATGCAGAGCGAGATGCTCGCCGCTCAAGAGGCTCTAGCTTCTGAGACTATTGAGGCCACCTCTGGTGGAGGGATGGTCAAGGCCGTTGTATCCGGATCAGGGGAGTTGCGAGAGGTAATCATCTCCCCCGAGGTTGTTGATCCAGAGGATATTGAGATGCTTCAAGATCTTGTAGTTGCAGCGGTAGGCGAGGCGTTGCGCGAGGCAGAGGCCCGTAAAAGTGCTGCTCTCGGCGGAGCAACAGGTGGGCTCGACCTAGATAAGTTTGGGCTAGGCGGATTGCTCGGGTGAGTTCACTCTACGAAGGGCCTGTGCAGAACCTTGTCGACGAACTGGGTCGGCTGCCTGGGATCGGACCAAAGTCTGCACAGCGAATCGCCTATCACATTCTGAAATCTCCAACGGAGGATGCAGCGCGCCTCGCGGATGCGCTAACTGAGGCTAAGGCGCGTGTTACTTGGTGCCAGACATGCTTCAACCTTGCGGAGGGTGCGGAGTGCTCCTTCTGCCGCGATGATCGTCGAGACCGCACGATTATCTGCGTGGTAGAGGAGCCGAGAGACATTGTGGCTATAGAGCGCACGCGCGAGTTCTACGGCCGCTACCACGTTTTACAGGGCGCGATCTCGCCGATCGAGGGGATCGGACCTGAGCAACTCCGAATACACGAGATACTCCTTCGCATTGAGCCCGAGGGGGTTGAGGAAGTAATTCTTGCGACGAACCCAAATATTGAGGGTGAGGCGACCGCTATGTACCTAGCCAAGTTACTCAAGCCCTTAGGGATCAAGGTGACTCGTATTGCGAGCGGTCTGCCGGTAGGTGGCGACCTTGAGTACGCGGATGAGATAACCCTTGGGCGCGCCCTTGAGGGGCGTCGCGAGGTTTAGCAAGCAACCTCGTTTGTAAGCGCTTCTTAAGCGAGAGCCTTTGAGATTAAAGCTGAGACGGCATCGTGCTCTACGAGGAAACCGTCATGCCCTGCGATTGATTCGATCTCGGTTACCTCGGGGGACGTTGCTAGGTGTGACGCGATTTCATACTGAAGCCTCAGGGGGTATAGCCAGTCTGATGTGATCCCAGCGATCGTCACCTCTGCTGTCACTCTCGCTAATGCCGCAGCAACTCCGCCGCGTCCGCGACCTACATCGTGATGGTTCATCGCTCGTGAGAGTGTGATGTAGGTATTGGCATCGAATCTTCGTGCGAGTTTCTCTCCGTGATACTCAAGGTATGACTCGACGGCGTAGCGCCCGCCCTCAAGAGGTGACTCGTCGCCTTGATGTCCACGCCCAAATCGCGCGTCAAGCTCAATCTCGGAGCGATACGAGATGTTCCCCATGCCGCGTGCAATTGAGAGCCCAGAGTGAGGCCCATCACCTGGCGCTGCGTCGTAGTAATCGCCACCGCGCCAACGCGGGTCAGCCTCAATCGCGCGAATCTGAATGCTTGAGAGTGCAATCTCCTCTGCAGTTGCAGTCGCGCCGCATGCAATCAGCACTGCGCGCTTAATGCGATCAGGGAACGAGACGAGCCACTCGAGGGCTCGCTGCCCGCCCATCGATCCGCCAATTAACGCGCTCCATTCGGTGATGCCGAGGGAGTCAGCTAATGCGGACTCAATGACTGCTTGGTCACGTACCGTAACGATTGGAAAACTTGCGCCAAATGGCTTACCAGTTCGCGGGTTGATCGAGGAGGGCCCTGTTGTCCCTTGGCAGCCGCCAAAAACATTTGGGCAGACAACGTAGAACCGATCGGTATCGATTGCTTTTCCGGGGCCAATGACCTCGCTCCACCAACCGTCGTGCGGATGACCTAGCTCACTCGGCCCCGCAGCATGGCTGTCGCCAGTTAGAGCATGCAGAACTAAAACGGCATTGGATCGATCAGGGGCGAGGGTCCCCCAGGTTTCGTAAGCGATGGTGATGTTCTCGATTTGCCCACCGGCCTCGAGAACATGTGGACGCGACGAAAATAGGGAGGCGAACTGCCTGCGCCCGGGCTCATCGCCCGGTCGCCACGCACCTGTTGCTGGAATTGGATCGGCCATACTCAAGGCCGCCTACGTTACGCGCTTTTGGCGGCGCGAAACCCAGTCTCGATGTCAGAGATGATGTCGGCGAGCGACTCAAGCCCGATTGAGAGGCGAATAAGCCCTGGGGTAACCCCAGTCGTGGCCTGCTCCTCAGGTGTGAGTTGCTGGTGGGTGGTGCTCGCTGGGTGAATAGCAAGCGTACGAACATCACCAACGTTTGCGAGGTGGCTGATCAGTTCGAGGCTGTTGATGAATCTCGTGCCAGCTTCGATGCCGCCGGCAACCTCGAAGGCGATGATTGCGCCCTGACCGTTCGGCAGGTACTCCTGAGCGCGGGCATGCCACTTACTTGATTCGAGTCCCGGGTACGCAACCCAGTCGACGTCGTCGTGAGTCTCAAGCCACTGAGCAATCTTTAGAGCATTCTCGCAGTGACGCTCCATGCGAAGGGAGAGGGTCTCGAGCCCTTGAATCATGAGGAATGCATTGAAAGGCGAGATCGCCGCACCGAGGTCACGCATGTAAGTAAGGCGGGCCTTGAGGATATAACGCGCAGGGAAGAGCGGCTCTGGCAGCCCCGAGAACGAGAGGTTGTGGTAGGAGCCATCAATCTCTGTGAAGTTGGCGAAGCGTCCGCTGGCCTCGTAGTCGAATTTTCCACCATCGACGATGATTCCGCCTACCGATGTGCCGTGTCCGCCGATGAACTTTGTGGCGGAGTGCGTGACGATGTCAGCACCATGCGCAAGCGGGGTGCATAGGTATGGGGATGCGAGCGTGTTGTCGATTACGAGGGGAATCCCAGCGGCGTGCGCAATCTCAGATACGCCCTTGAAGTCGAAGATGTCGCCCTTAGGGTTACCGATTGACTCGCCGTAGAAAGCCCGAGTGTTGGGGCGAATCGCTGCCTTCCATGCCTCTAGGTCATCTGGGTCGTCAACGAACGTAACCTCGATGCCCATCTTGGGGAATGTGTAGTGGAGCTGGTTGTAGGTACCGCCGTAGAGCGATGAGCTAGAGACGATGTGCCCACCATTCTCAGCAAGGTTGAGGAGCGCAATTGTCTGTGCGGCCTGACCCGATGCAGTAGCGAGTGCGCCGACTCCACCCTCAAGCGCAGCAACGCGCTGCTCGAAGGCATCTTGGGTTGGGTTCATGATGCGGGTGTAGATGTTGCCTAACTCACCGAGCCCGAAGAGGGCAGCAGCATGGTCGGTATCACGAAATACATAGGAGGTTGTCTGGTAGATCGGAACGGCGCGAGCACCTGTGGTTGGATCCGGTGCGGTACCTGCGTGAATCTGTCGAGTCTCAAATCCCCAGTCGGCCATTGTGTTCTCCTATTTCGTTTGTTTGGTTGGTAAGCGGTTTCTTAGAGTCGATCTTGCCCTCAAAGGGTGCGATAACCGTACGGGGCAATTCCCGACCCGTCAAGTCGGATTTAGGCCCTCGCGGCGAATATTGTCCCAGACAACCAAAACTGCTTCCCGAGGCCTACGGTCAGGTCATCTTGAGTAATTGAGGCGCTAGAGGAGGGTCGAGAGTTCGATGACGAATAACACCTCGGTTAGTCAGCACGATTTTGCTGGCCTCCCCTTCGTGGACGATGACGCGACTCTTGCTCGCCACATTGCGGATCTAAGTGTCCCAACCCTGATGCTCTCGATGGTCCACATGGCCGGCGACATATCTGTGCTCGATGGCTTGCCGCTCCCTGCTGGGATCTATCTCAATGAAGTGCAGGGCTTCATGAGTGATGAGGATCAACAGTTAGTGCGAGACCGTGCTCTGACGGTGATTAGCAACTACCGAGATGGAGGCTGTGTACTCCCAGGTCCGTTGAGTGCAGATTTGATACATGAAATGATGAACCTGCTTGTCGTACAAGAGGTGCCAGATGAGTATGTGCCACTGCTTCTCGAAGAGTTAGGCCTAGATGCGCCTGATACTCGTGAGGTTGCACTTGAGGGTATAAGTGCTGATAAGCGCAGCGCCTTCAACGTTGTTGTCATAGGCGCTGGCATGTCTGGAATCCTTGCTGCACAGCGTTTAGAGCATGCAGGGTTCGCGTACACGGTGATCGAGAAGAATGCCGGCGTTGGGGGAACTTGGTATGAGAACCGTTACCCCGGCGCGCGTGTTGATGTAGGGAACCATTTCTATTGTTATTCCTTTGCTCCGCGCGATGATTGGAGTGAATTTTTTGCTCGTCAACCTGAGTTGCAGAGTTATTTTGAAGACTGCGCCTATGAGTTTGAGATCTACAGGAATATTCGTTTTGAGACGGAGGTAGTTAGCGCAGCATGGTCAGAGACTGATGCGCATTGGTGCGTGCTTATTCGCAAGGTTGATGGCACAACGGAGACCATTTATGCGCAGAGCGTTATAAGTGCAGTCGGGCAACTTAATCGCCCCAAACTCCCGGAGATTGACGGGCGAGATTCCTTCTCTGGCCTCTCGATGCACTCTGCAGCATGGGTAGATGGAACAGACCTAGCCGGCAAGCGTGTCGCTGTGATCGGAACAGGCGCGAGCGCGTTTCAGATCGTCCCAACAAT
This sequence comes from Actinomycetes bacterium, assembly GCA_037132095.1. Lineage (GTDB taxonomy): Bacteria > Actinomycetota > Acidimicrobiia > IMCC26256 > IMCC26256 > IMCC26256. The sequence continues at coordinate 186 of JBAXPT010000085.1, read as the reverse complement.
CGCAGAAGAGGTTGCGTCGCTCAGCGTCTTTCAGCGCTCTGCTCCATGGATGTTCCCCAACCCCCACTATCACGATGCCGTAGGTGAGGGGGTTGCCTGGGCGATGCGCCATCTTCCCTACTACGGTCGCTGGTATCGCTTGCTAATTTTCTGGCCTGCCTGCGATGGCGGCCTGCCTGCAATGAC
>JBAXPT010000084.1:0-7964 GCA_037132095.1 Actinomycetes bacterium | reverse complement strand
CGGCAGATAGGAGCGTATTGATCGGCGCGCCTCTAAGAAGGCTGGGAGCGAACTCAACGAAATAGATCCTCTTGAGGGTTTCGCACAAGCTCCTTGACGCTCGACTCTCTGAAGAAATCAGCGTTGAGCCCCCGTACGATCGCAACCGCCACTCCAGTTGACTTACCCATCACGAGCTCAGCAGCCGCAGCGATCTCGTCTGCGATGGCGACCTCAGTTACCTCTAGTTCTCTCCCGTTTCCGTCCTGCGTTCCGCGGAGGTCGAGGATCGCAGCAATACCGGCAACTCCGATTGCTACGTCCGTGAGTCCATTTCGCCACGCTCTTCCAAAAGTGTCGGAGATGATTACCCCGACATCGATTTTCTCTACACCACTGAGCCCGTCTCGAATGCGGCGGGCTGAGCGATCGGAGTCAACTGGCAAGAGTGCGGCAACTCCTTCATCAACATTCGATAGATCGATCCCTGCATTAGCGCAGATAAAGCCGTGTGTCGTCTCTGAGATAATTAGATCGCCACGCCTTCGAACGATACGAACCGACTCAGACTCAACGAGAGCTCGTTTTGCCGCTCGATCACCGTGATCTAGTGCGACCAAACGCCCCTCTGACTTAGAGACAATCTTCTGTGTAACTACGAGGCAGTCTCCGTCGCGGAGCGGCATGCCTGCCTCCCATGCCGTGCGTGCGATTAGTTCGGCGAGGTTGTCCCCCTCTTTGATCTCGGGGAGTCCAGCGAGCGGAATGATCGATAGTGGCTGCATCGACATCTACTCCATAGCCTCAAGAACGCTGCGAGCAAGCGATGCTGCTACTTCAGGGTCTGACATGAGGGTATGTGCCACTACCGCATGCACTCCTTGGGCCTCAACATCATCGCAGCGTGAAGCGTCGCGCTCGTCGATTATGAGGGTGGAGCAGTACTCGGCGTAGGTCTTAGCGACTCCGACACAGGAGACCTCGATTCCAAGCGACTGCATCAGGCGATCTGCAGGGCCTTTTACTGTCTCACCAGCAATTATTGGGCTCACGCCTACGACGCGAGACCGACGCTCTACCAGTGCCTCGCGTATTCCGGGTATAGCCAGAATCGGACCAATCGATATAACCGGATTGGATGGACAGATGATGATTGTCTCGGCCTGAGAGATCGCATCTAATACGCCTGGGGCAGGTACGGAACTCTGCGCACCATCAAACTCAACTTTTCTAACGGTCGGTGCTGTGCGCTCTTTGACAAACCACTCCTGCATTCGAAGTACTTCGGTCTTGGCATCCTCGCGCTCCACCGTGAGGCGCGTGCCTACGGTGTCATCGGTCATGGGGATTAGGAGCGTAGTAATTCCCCACGACGCGGTTATCTCGCGCGTTACGTCACTGAGTGTTGCTCCGTCGCGTAGGCGCTCCGTTCGGAAAAGGTGTGTTGCGATATCAAGGTCGCCGAGCCTGAACCATGGAGAGACTCCGAACCGACTAAGAGCCTCAATGGTACGAAATGATTCGCCGGCGCGGCCCCAACCTTGCTCGGGGTGCTCAGCCCCGGCGAGGGTATAGGTAACAGTGTCGAGATCTGGTGAGACGCTTAAGCCATGAAAGATGTCATCGTCTGCTGTATTGACGATGACTGTGATTTCTTCTGGAGGGGCGACGCGAACGAGGCCGCGCAAGAAGCGCGCGGCACCGACTCCTCCTGCGAGCGCAACAATCATGGGTGCAAGGGTAACCGGCGCGAAGAGACCCCCCGTTAGACGAGGGGCCTCATTCTGCTCGAACTGCGTCAGAGGGGGGAGTCTGACGCAGTCTTCGAGATAATTATCTAAGGGCTAACCCGCCCTTAAATATTGACAGTTCTTAGATGTTGATAGTTCCGCGTACCTTCTCGACACCTGTACTGAGGGTTGAGGAGATTGATCCCGGGACGGATTTGACGGAGTCTGGGATTGACCCGGCGACCTGAGAAGGGATGCCCTTGATCTGCTCAAGAGTCGGCTCGACACGAGAAGAGACTGCATCGAAGGCAGGTGTCACCGCATCTCGAGCCTGGCCTGTTACAGATTTAGCGAGTGCCGTCGGGCTGCTCACTTGTGAGACAACGTAGGAGCCGGCCTCGCTTGCTTTGCTGCGCAGAGCGGCTGACTGCTCGGTGAATCGGGCCTGTGCGCTGCGGCGGCGCTGCTGGAGTGACTGAAATCCAAGAACTCCAGCCCCAACCGCTACGTAGCCAGCCTCTGTGGCGGACTTTCGGATATCAAGATTGCGAGGGTCTAGCTTGTTGAGCTCAAGATTACTGAAGTCGATCTTGCGGGGGTCGAGCTTGGAGAGATCTATGTTGCTGAGGCCGATGGCCATGTTGGCTCCTTTGATGTCTTTTATTTCGTATTTAGGGGTATTAGGGGTTGGCCGGCGAGGTCTAGCCAAGCGGGCAGTGCGAGAAGTATATCGCATTTGATAAACAATAGCAAGCAGTTGCAAGCAGCGGGAAGAAGCGAGAAGAATAGTGAAAAGTCCCCACTCCTAAGGGGTTTTTCTAGCGTCGCCTGCCAAGTTATGGCCTCCGGCTAGGTTCAGAGGGTGGACTCAGAAGCACCAGAGATGCCTGGTGGACCCGACCTAGGGCCTGGGCCGAGCAGTGAAGTTGAGATAAGTGGCTCCGATCACTGGTTCACCGACGGGTTTGAGGACCTCCTAGAGGAGACAGCACATCGGCCACCAGTAGTTGCTGTGGTTGTTATCCGCGATGCAGGGGAGTGGCTTGAAGAGACGCTCCTCGCTCTTGATTCTCTCGACTACCCCGACGTGACCACCCTCGTTATCGACGACGGCTCTCGCTATGACCCGACGCCTCGGATAGCGGAGGTTGCACCTCGTGTATTTGTGAAACGCCGTGAGACCTCCTCTGGTTTTGCGACTGCAGCCAACGAAGTTATTGCAAGTGTTCAGGGTGCAACTTTCTTACTGTTCTGTCACGGCGATGCGGTGCTCGATCGGTATGCGCTCAAAATCATGGTTGATGAGGCTGTGCGATCCAATGCGGGAATCGTCGGGCCGAAGGTAGTGCGCACCTCTGATCGATCGCACCTTCTCGAGGTAGGGATGACCGTCGACCGACTCGGTGCCCCCCATACAGAGATTGAGCCCGACGAGATCGATCAAGAGCAGCATGATGCGGTGCGCGATGTCTTCTTTATCTCAGGGGTAGCGATGCTTGTGCGCTCAGACCTCTTTGCAGAGATTGGTGGCTTCGACCCGGATGCGGCCCCCGCGGCTGAGGACGTTGATTTTGGGTGGCGCGCGCGCATTGCAGGTGCGCGGGTGATGGTTGCTCCCGATGCGGTAGTGACTCACAGTATTAGCGATAGTTTCCGCGATTGCCTAGACGCGAATCCTGCGCAGGTAGAGGGGGCGCGCCACCGCGCAATGCTTACCTCGGCTCGGGCTCTCTCACTTTTATGGATGGTTCCGTCGGCGATCGGTTTATCCCTCGTTGAGGCCTCACTCTCCCTTGTTGGTGGGCACCGAGGCCGCTCTGGTGCAATTCTGCGTGGCTGGTGGATCGCCCTAACTGGCATTCGTAGTGGTCGCCCAGCTCGTCTTGCTGCTCAGTCACATCGCAGGGTCTCCGACGGCGAGATTAGATACCTGCAGAGCCATGGGAGTTCACGCGTCCGCAGGTTCTTAAACGGAACCCTCCACGCAGACGATCGATTGCGAGACATAACTGAGCGAAGCCGCACGCTCACCGATACCGCTGGGGCGCGAGTGCGCGAGCCAGTTGGCATCGCCGTATGTATTTTTGTAGCGCTTGTTGCCATTGGGTCACGAGACCTGATCCTTGGTTCTCTTCCTCAAATTGGTCAGATGCGAATCTGGCCCAGTGTCGGCGAGGGCTGGGGCGCATTTACTTCTGTCTGGCGTGACTCACTCTTGGGCGCACGTACTCTTGAGCCGCCACTCCTGTTAGTTACATCGGGCATTGGTTCGATCTTTTTTGGTGCAACCGGCCTTGCTCGCACACTCCTAGTAGTGGTTGCGATGCCGGTTGGAGTTCTTGGAGCGTGGCGCTTAGGTCGCTCGGTGGCTGGCCCAGGTATCGCTGCAGTCGTGACGGGGGTTGCCTATGGAGTGATCCCGCTCCCGCGTAACGCAATCGCAGCTGGGCGCATGGGCCCACTACTCGCCTACGCAATCGCACCGGTACTTGTACTTGGCATTGCGCGCCTCTGTGGCCTATTAGAGGCAGAGAGTCGTCCGCGCAGGCGCATTGTTTCGCTCAGTGTTTTGCTCGCTGTCTGCTCGGCGTGGTGGATGCCCGCTATTGCGCTCCCGCTCGCAATCGCCGCTGCATTTACAATCTCCGCTCCATTTACTCGTGGTGCAGGAGTAGCGCTCGGTTGGCGCCCTGCAACAAAGATCACACTCGGCACACTTGCGCTATTGCTTCCATGGCCGATCACGTTGATCGGACTTCACAATGGAGCAACACTCGGGTTTTCGTACTCTGGTAGCGCCAAGATGCTCGACCTGCTGCGATTCCACACCGGGCCGGCAGGCGCAGGCGCCGCCGGATGGGTTCTGCTGGCAGTTGCGTTGGTGGTGCTTTTAATCGCATCGGGTCCACGATTTGAGTGGGCGGTGCGGGCATGGGGGTTGATGATCGTTGGCTTCGCAGCGGCCTGGATCCCACAGCAAATCTCCTCGACGATCCCGATGCCAGTTCGAGAGGGGCTGCTTGTTCCGGCTGCGGTTGGGCTTGCGCTCGCGGTTGGATTAGGAGCGGCGTCGCTCTTGACCGATGTTGGGCGGCGGCGTTTTGGTTGGAGGCAAGTCTCTGCGGTACTTGCGACTGTGGCGCTCCTTCTGCCTGCTCTTGCATTCGCGGCGGATACCCTCGGCGGGCGATGGAGGATGCCTAGCGAGTCTTGGGCCGACTCGCTTTCGTGGATGGAGTCGCGTTCCTCTGCGGGCGATTTCAGGGTCCTCTGGCTTGGAGACCCGGCGCTGCTTCCGCTCGATCCAGGTCGCAGCGGTTCAGTTGGCTACGGAGTGACATCTAATGGAGTCAGCGATTCGCGTGTATTGATTCCCATACCTGAGCGTGGTGACCAACGACTAGTGCGCCAAGCAGTCGAGTCGATTCGTACTGGCAGCAGTAACCGAATCGGAGCCCAGCTCGGCCCGCTCGGCGTGAGATTTATCTTGGTACCAGAGACGCCTGGGCCAGATCAGCGCCCATTTATCGCAGCCCCCGATGGCATCACATCGACGCTCGCTGACCAACTCGACTTGCTACGCCTTGAGGCCTCACCCGGACTCTCGCTCTACGAAGTAGTTCCATGGCAACCAGTTAGGGCTCTCATCACTACAGAGGCTGGTGCGAAGGTTGTAGTACCTCTGCGGAGCGATAAGAAGAATCCTCCTGGAGTAGTCCGTTTCGCTACGCCTAAACGCTCGATGATTAAGGCGAAGAGTGACGGTAAAACGCTTAAGTCTGAAGGGGATTCAAACTGGGATAACTCTTGGGTGCTCCCTAAGGCAGGCCCTGTCTCGATAGTGAATAGCGCTGCGTGGCTGCGAATATTTGCAGTACTTCTGCAGGGTGCAATTTTCTTGCTAGCAATTCGCATGTGGAGATCTGACTCGCAGCGTGCCCCGAATAAGACAAAGCGTAGGAGAGTAGCGGGATCTACCCTTCCGCCGCGAGAGGCCGCGCCGAGCGACTCACAAGTTCTTGGATCTTCTGTCTCTATTGATGGTGCTGTCTCTATTGATACTGCGCTACCCATAACACCGTCTGATGGTTCATCCACCACGGAGACTGAGGCCGGGGCATGAGTCAAGCCAATTCAGTCCCTACGAGCGAGGCAAGAGCGGATCGCTTGGCGAAGCGCAGCCGACGGAGCAGGCGGAGTGCTGTCGTTGCGGTTGCGTTTTTAGCGTTAGTCGTTGGGGTCTCCGAGTGGCTCACCCCCGCTGAGACCTCAAGCAACGACGGAGGCACTGGAGGAATTACCGCCAGCAGATCTCAAGCGGTAGTCAATCCAGAGGAGACGCGCTCCACTTGGTTCTGCGCTGCTGGAACATCGCAGCCAGGGGGGCGAGCAGACGAGACTCTCACGATCGCCAACGTCGGCGGCGATAGGTCCTCCATCGCTGATATCAAAGTGAGTGTCATGAGCGGGGTTGGTGTCGCTACCGGGAGGCTCGATTTCAAACTTGCTCCTGCAGGGAGTGCTCTCTCCTCAGCGGCAGGGCTCCCTAGCGTGCGCTCGATTCCAGTCAGCTCGATATTGGCAAACCCAGACCCGGGCGTAGTGGTCGAGGCGATTGGTGCCCCAGTCGTCGTTACTCACTCCGTCTCTGGAGCCGGAGATGTTGGAGCTACGCCCTGCGCACGCGGTGGATCTGATAATTGGTACTTCGCTGGCGGAACAACGCTTCTCGGAGCCGAGCAGTGGTTGACGCTATTTAACCCATTCCCTGGAGACGCAGTTGTAGATCTCAGCTTCTTCACTAATACTGGAGTTGAGGCGCCAGGGGAGGCTCAAGGTGTTGTCGTAGCGGGTACATCGCGACTGAGTATTCCCGTGCATGATTTAGTTCCTCGCAGAGATTCAGTAGCAACGCGAGTAACTACGCGACGAGGGCGAGTGATCGCTGAGCAGGTGCAGATTTTTAATGCTAGTGATGGCGTTAGGGGTATAACTCTGGTGGCGGGTGCCCCCGAACTAGCTAAGAAGTGGTGGTTCTCAGGATCAACTGCGCAAGAGGGGAGATCTACGAATGTCAGCATTCTCAACCCTGGTGCGACGAGAGTAAATGTTCGAATTGATACAGCGCTTGAGGGGGCTGTCACCCTCGCTCCGATTGATCTCGAGATACCACCTCGTAGCGTCTCGGTGACTGATGTCTCCTCTCGAGTCCCGGCGGGTACTCCCTTCTCGTGGAGTTTGAGGATGCGCTCTAGCACAGGAGTCAAAGGCGAATTATCTGCTGGCATAGCTGCCTCCGCTCTAATCGCTCAGAGCGGCATCGGCTCAGGGATCGCCGCAGATGCAGGGTCACCATTCGCTACGAGTTCGTGGTACTCGCTCTCCCCAGATCTGCTCGGAGGTGCCACTCGAGAGATTGCGATCTTCAATGCATCGAATAAGCGTGTGAAGTGGAGAATTCGACCATTTGCTGCGCTCCCTGGTTCGAAGGTGCAGCGCGGCACGATTGCACCAAGAGGGCTATCTCGCCAAAGCATCTCGGTAGTCGGTGTGACGCAGGTAGTTGCAGATGGTCTCGTAACGATCTCTGAGGCTTCTCAGGGACCACGAGGGTTGATCCTCTCAGGTGGTTTACCGGTCTGCCCATCACCACTTGTGGGTGGTACATCAGGTGGACCTCGATGCTGATCTATTTAGCGATAGCAATTGTTGGAGCGGTTGGTGGAGTTGTCTTTGCGTTGGTAGCTCAGCGAGGATCCAAGCCGAGCCCGGTTACAGACTCATACCCCGTTCCGCGCCAACTTCATAGACAAGATTTTCCAAACCCAGATGCGCCTTGGCTTGTAGCTCTCTTCACGTCGGAGTCCTGCGATGGATGCGCACCGATGCGTTCTAAGGTGGAGGTCCTCGCCTCCAGAGAGGTCTCCGTCTGTGAGCTCTCATTCCCTCAGGCGCGAGAACTACATGATCGCTATTCGATTAGCGGAGTGCCAATGGTATTGGTCGCTGATGCTGAGGGGGTAGTGATGCGTGCATTCGTTGGGCCGACTAGTGCAACAGACCTATGGGCCGCGGTTGCTAGTGCGCGCGACATAACCGCCGATGTAGATCCAGGCCTAGGGGCACTCCCTTAATAAGAGCAGCTTTTATAGGGTCCCGGGGTCCTCTGTGAAGCGACCAATTACTGGAGCGCTGACTTCACCGTCACTAGTAAGACCGTCACTAGTAAGACCGTCACCATTAAGACCGTCACCA